>CAXNEN010000061.1:0-8035 GCA_964201505.1 Opitutales bacterium | reverse complement strand
AGAGGAAGAATTCTTCGCGGGAAGCGAGGAGCTGGGCGCGGTGGGCTTGTTCTTCTTCGCCACGTTCTTTGACCTCGCGGGTCCAGCGACCGAGAAGGATACCATCGGGCTTGAAGGAGGTGGCGTGGTCGCGGAGTACGTCGCAGCGCTCGATATTCCCGCCGACGGGCTTATAGACGACGCACGTCACGAGGTCACCGACGTGGAGTTCCTTGCCGGAAGCGGCACAGATGCGTGCGATAGGTTTAACCTGCCAGTCCATGACCATTAAGAGAAGTCAGGCGGGGAGGGGCGGGCAACCCCATTCAGGACCGTTTGCGGGTGACTTATTGGTCAGCCGGGGCAGTCTGACCGCCATGTCCGAAACCCCTGCCGCTGGCGTCGCCTTACTCGTGATCGACGTCCAGCCGACCTTCCTGAAGGCCATGCAGGGCGGCGAAGGTTGCCTCCGTCGCTGCCTACTGGCCGCCTCGGCCGCCAAGCTCCTGGGCGTGCCCGTGCTCTTCACTGAACAGGTCCCCGCCAAGATGGGTCCGACCCATCCGGACCTGCTCCTCGCCGCCGGTGAAAGCCGGGCGGTATTCGGGAAGACGGCTTTCTCGGCCTTCGGCGCCCCGGGGCTAGTCGAGGCCTTCGGCAAGATGCAGGTTAGCCAGTTGCTCATCTGCGGCTTGGAGATCCCCGTCTGCGTTTATCAGACCGCCATGGATGCCTTGCGCGCGGGTATGGGGGCCACAATTCTGTCTGATGCCGTCACGGGGCGCCGCTCCGCCGACGGTCAGGCCTGCCTCGAGGCGCTCCGGGCGGCGGGGGCGCATATCCTGCCGACCGAGACGGTCTTTTACGCGATGGTTGGCGATGCGACGCACCCGCAGTTCCGCGCATTCACCGAACTGGTCAAGCAGGCCGCTTAGACCAGGTCGACGGTTAGACTCGCCGCTGGCACAGCCTCGGCGTCTATGGGTAGGCCGACATCGGCCCAGGCGGCGAAGGCAATCATGCCGGCGTTATCTCCGCAGTGCTTCGACTCGGCCACCATCAACGGCAGGCTGCGTTGCTGGGCAACCTGGGCTAGGCGCGTGCGGAGCGTGCGATTATTGGCGACGCCACCGGAAAGCCCGACGGACTTGTAAGTGGACAGGTCAAGCGCGGCGCCGGCCTTCGACGCGAGCTGTTCGATGATCGCGTGTTGATAGCCCGCGCAGAGATCTGGCAGCCCAGCGGCGAGCTGCTCATCCGACATTTTCTCCAACTGGTAGCGCAGGGCTGTCTTCAGGCCGGAAAAGCTCATGCGTAGATCGGCCTTCTCCAGGATGCCGCGCGGAAAAGGATATTTCTTCGCGTCGCCTACCGAGGCCTGCTTTTCGATGAGTGCGCCGCCCGGGTAGGGCAGGCCGAGAAGCTTCGCACCTTTGTCGAACGCTTCACCCGCGGCGTCATCGACCGTCCGGGCGACGACTGTGAGGCGCAGTTGTTCATCGAGTTTTACGAGTAGCGTGTTGCCGCCGGAGACCACGATGGCGAGGTGCGGGAGGAGGGCGGCCCGGGCGGCGATGAAGCTAGCTGGATTCTGCGCATGCAATGCGATGAAGGGCGAATGCACGTGGGCGCGGAGGTGGTTCACGCCGACGATGGGGAGACCGCGGGCTAGCGCGAGCGACCGCGCGAGGGTTACGCCCATCGACAGGCAGGGGAGCAGTCCCGGGCCGCGGGTGACGGCGATTGTTCGGGCCAGCGAAAGCTCGGCACGGAAATCCTCGAGGAGGAGGGGCAGGGCAGAGAGGTGCATACGGCTGGCCAGTTCGGGGACCACGCCGCCATATTTCACGTGTTCCGCTGCCTGCGAGCTGATCAGTTCGCGCACGAGTCCTCGGGCTGGGTCGAAGAGCGCCAGGGCCGATTCATCACAGGAACTTTCGATCGCGAGGATCATCTCCCTGCAGTCAGGCCAATTCGGAGGTCGGCTCAATCCCGATTCGTCTGGCGGTGAGGAAAAGACCGCATAACGCTTATTCCGTGGAGCCCGCGGCCCGACATGACGCCATCGTCGCCTTGCTTTGTCGCGAGGCTTGCGGCGGCGTGGTCTCGTTCGCCCGTCTAGTCGAGGCGGCCCTTTACGCCCCGGGGCTCGGATATTATTCGTCCGACCGCGTGCGCGTCGGCAAGTCCGCCGGCACCGACTTCACCACCGCCGCGGCGCTCGGGCCCCTGTTCGGCCAGCTCATCGCCGGGGCGGCGAGGTCGCTGGTCGGCGACCTAAGGTCACACGCTCTCGTCGAGGTCGGTGCCGAGCCAGGCCAGACGCATTATGCGGGCGTCGCCTCGCAGTTCGCTGAGCTGCGCACTTTTCGTTTTGGTGCGGAGCCGCAGTTCCCGGCTCGCAGTGTGCTCGTCGCCAACGAGCTGCTCGACGCGCAGCCCTTCCATCGGTTCGTCCGCCAAGGCGGAATCTGGCGTGAACTCGGTGTGCGGGTCGACGGGGCTGAACTCACCGTTGAGCCGCTAGGAGAATTTTCCACGCCGCGAGCCGCGGAGTTTGCGCTCTCGCTGCCCCTCGCGGAAGAGGGCTGGATCATCGATGCACCTTTGGCTGCGGAGGAACTCCTCGCCCAGTTATTGTCCGGGGGCTGGTCCGGCGCCGTCATCTTGCTCGATTACGGTAAGACCATCGCGCAGTGCCTCGAGTCGTCGCCGGCCGGCACGGCGCGCGCTTATCGGAGCCACCAGCTTTCCGGGGCGATCTTGGAGAACCTCGGCTCCCAGGACCTCACGTGCCACGTTCTTTGGGATCGGATTGAGCCGGTCTTGGTGGCGGCTGGGTTCAAGGGCATCCGCTTGGACCGCCAGGAGGCCTTTTTCGTCAAGTATGCTGGGAGCGAGATGGAGCGTATCGCGCTGTCGGGCGACCACGAGGCTACGAGCCGTTTGCGGGCCCTGACGCACCCCGCTCATTTCGGGGCCAAGTTCCAGGTCCTGCACGGGTTCCGAGGTTAATCGGAAGTTTTTGGAAGCCACGCTCGACCTGAAGGGAACAACTCCTTTTCTGGGGTTTACCCCTATTTTCGCCATGAAGTCATCTCTGTTTGCCACGTTCACCCTTTGCCTTGGGGCCGCTGCCCTGCAGGCGGACACCAAGGTCATCGAAGCCTTCGAAGGGGACGGCTTCGACAGCTGGCAGACCACTGGCAGCGGCTTCGGCCTCGCGCCGATCGCGGGCAAGGTCGACGGCGTTAATGGCGAGTTCCGCAACTACGGCGGCAACGCGCTCGTCTGCTCCGGCCACCGCGGCGACGCCGCTACCGGTACGCTGACCTCGCCCGAGATGAAACTCACGCACGCCACTCTCGGCTTTCTCGTCGCGGGCGGTAACCATCCCGGCAAGACCGCCGTTCAACTCCTGATCGGCGGTAAGGTCGTCCGCGAATCGACTGGCGCCAACGACCTGACCTTGCGCGAGACTGTCTGGGACATCGCCGAGTTTAAGGGCAAGACGGGTGTCGTTCGGATCATCGACACTCATGTCGGTGCCTGGGGGTTTATTGCCGCGGACCATTTCGTCTTCTCGAGCGAAGCCAAGCCCGCCTTCCCGAAGGGCGGTCGACCCAAGCCAAAGGCCGATAGTAAACTTGTGCGCGTGGCCGGCGAAGGTAGCGCCGCGCTCGTCCCTGGCGCGACCTTCAAGGTCTCCGCCGACCGCAAGGTCACCGGCGTCACCTCGCCCACCGCCATTGGCTTCGGTAACGACGGCTCCGTCTATGTCGCCGAATCCCATCGCTTCCGCTTCGGCATCGAAGATGACCGTAACCACCTCTACTGGTATCACGATGACCTCGCCGCGGCGACCACCGCTGATCGCCTGGCCCTGCACAAGAAATGGGAGGCCAAGCGCTCCCACGAATGGATGACGGCCAAGTCCGAGCTCATTCGCCATGTCGGCGGCGAGCAGGCCGACGGCACGTTCACGACCAATAAGATCTTCGCGGGCGGCTTCAACGACGTGCTCGATGGCACTGGCGCCGGGGTGATGGCCTGGGACGATACGGTCTATTTCGCCTGTATCCCCAAACTATGGATGATGCAGGACGCCAAGCAGGACGGTGTCGAAACCGCGCGTAAGGTCATCGAAGACGGCTTCGGCGTGCGCATCTCGCTCTCCGGGCACGACATGAACGGCTTCGCCATCGGACCGGACGGACGTGTCTGGGGTACCATCGGTGATCGTGGCTTCAATGTCACCACTAAGGAAGGCAAGAAGTACGACTCCCGTAATCGCGGCGCGGTCTTCCGTTTCGAGCCCGACGGTACCAACTTCGAGGTCGTCCACTTCGGCCTGCGTAACCCGAAGGAGATCGCCTTCGATGATTTCGGTAACGGCTTCTCCGTGGACAATAACTCTGACCAAGGCGACGCTGCCCGCGTCGTCTACGTGGTCGAGGGTGCCGATTCCGGTTGGGAAATGGAGCACCAGGCTATGCATACCTTCCATCGTTCCATCGGCCTCGAGCAGCGCCCGCTGTCGCGCTGGATGACCGAGAAGGTCTGGGAGCTCCAGAATCCCACTCAGCCGGCCTTCATCATCCCGCCTTCTGCTTATATCAGTTCTGGCCCTTCCGGCCTGACCTATCACCCTGGCGCCGGCTTCCTCGAATCCGAAGCCCAGCACTTCCTCATCTGCGATTACCGTGGCTCCGCCGGCGCTTCCGGCATCTGGTCCTTCAAGATGGAGCCCGCGGGCGCTGGTATGAAGATGACCTCGTCGCACCAGCTCCTCTGGGGCGTGGCTGCGACCGACGTTGAGTACGACTGGAAGGGACGACTCGTCGTCTCCGACTTTATCACTGGCTGGGAGTCCCACCAGGCTGGACGTCTCGTGACCCTTGAGGCCAGCAAGATGATGAAGCCTGAGTCCGTCGCCCCCGTGGCTGCGCTCATCAACGGCGGTATCGCCAAAGCCTCCTCTACTGAACTCGCGGGGCTCCTGGCGCACGCCGATCAACGTATCCGCCTGCGGGCGCAGCTTGAGCTCACCCGCCGCCCAGACGCGGCGGATCGTTTCGAGGCCGCTACGAAGTCCGCCCACGCCCTCGAGCGCGTCCACGGCATCTGGGGCCTCGGCATTCTCGCCCGGCGTGGTGCGGCCATCGCTCCTGGTGGCGCTTGGAAGGGCCCGACCCCGGTAGCTTCCGTCGAAGCGCGTACCGCCGCCGCCCGTCGCCTCGTCCCGTTGCTGGCGCATGCCGACGCGGAAGTCCGCGCTCAGGCTGTGCGGGCCCTCGAAGAAGCCCCGCTCAAGGGTAACGACCTGCCGCTCGGTAAGTTGATCCTCGATCCGTCGCTCCGCGTGCGTTCCTTTGCCGCCATCGCTACCGCCCGTCTCGGCGCCGAAAAGTATCTCCCTGAGGTCCTCGCGATGCTCAAAGAGAACGCCGACGCCGACCCGATCATTCGGCACGCCGGTTCCTTCGCCATCGACCACCTGTGCAAGACTGCCGAGTCCTTTGACGCTGTGGCCAAGGATGACAACGCCTCCGTGCGCCTGGCTGCCGTCATCACTCTGCGTCGTCGCAACGATGCTTCCGCTGCCCGCTTCGTGAAGGACAAGTCGACGATGGTCGCCGACGAGGCCATCCGCGCCGTCCATGACCTTGGGCTCGAGGCCGGCCGTCCCGCCGTCGCCGCGCTGATTGACGACCTTGGTGCCCGCGCATGGACGACCTTCATGCTGCGTCGCCTGACGCACAGCGCCTTCCGCCTCGGCGGTGAAGCGAACGCCGCGCGCGTGGTGGCCATCGCCGCCAACGAGAAACTACCGACCGACGCCCGCGCCGAAGCGCTGCGTCTCCTCGCTCTGTGGGCCAACCCGTATCCTGTCGACCAGTCGACCGGCCATTGGGCCCCGCTGCCGGCCCGCGACGCCAAGGAACTGCGTGCCAGCCTCAGCGCCGCGCTGCCGACGCTGCTGAACGGCGAGTCTGACATCTTGCGTGCTTCGCTCGAACTCGTGGAGCAGTACAAACTCGAGGTTGCCTCGCTTTCTAACGTGCTCCTCTCCGGTCTCGTCGCTAATACCAAACTCAGTGGTTCCGCCCGGGCCAAGGCCCTCGAGCTCTGGCTGGAGCGTAAGCCCGCCGATCTGGCCGAGGTCGCCGGCAAGTATGCCAAGGACAAGCAGGACGAAGTCGCCATGGTCGCCATCGGCGCGCTCGCCCAGCTGAATCCCGCTCAGGGCCTCATCGAGCTCTCCAAGTCCGCTGCGACCGGCTCCGCCGCTCGTCGTCAGGGAGCCTGGAAGGCTCTCGCCAAGTTGCCGGCCGCCGGCGTTGACGCGCTCTTCGTCGAGAACCTCAAAGCGCTCGAGCAGGCCAAGGGCGTCTCACCTGCCGCTATCGAGCTGCTCGAAGCCGCCGCGCTTCGCTCCGAGCCTTCCGTGAAAGCCTCCCTTACTGCGACGCAGAAGGCGATCGCGGGTGGCGATGACAAGCTCGCCAAATGGTTGCCCGCTCTCGAAGGCGGCGACGCCAAGAACGGCTTCGCGCTGTTCACCGCCTTGCCAGCCGGGCAGTGCCTCCGTTGTCACCGCGCTTCCGACGAAGCGCATGCCGCCGGTGGCGAAGCCGGTCCGAACCTCGCCGGTATCGCCAAGCGCGGTGACCGCCGCTATCTCCTTGAGTCCGTCGTGAACTCCGGCGCCGTCATCGTCGCTGGTTACGGCACCGTGAACATCAATCTCACCAATGGTGGCGCCTTGGTCGGCACCCTCATCAAGGACGACAAGGACCACGTCGACGTCGATGTCGCCGGTAATCGCTGGCGCGTGGCCCGTAAGGACATCAAGTCCATGTCCACGCCCGTCTCCGGGATGCCGGCGATGGACGCCCTCAGTTTGCCCGAAGTGCGCGACATGGTCGCCTGGCTCGCAACGCTCGAGAAGGTACCCAAGAAGGCCAAGGTTGCCGATCCTAAGCCGCTCGACATCTCGACCATCAAGCCTATCGCTGCCGTCGAGAACGTCGACCCGGTCGTGATGGAACAGGGTAAGCAGGCCTTCATGACGTGCATGGCGTGCCATGGTCCGAACGCCGAAGGTACCGTCCTCGCGCCGCCGCTCGCTCAGTCCAATTGGGTGAACGGCCCGGCCGAGAATCTTATCCGCATCCAGCTGCGCGGCCTGCAGGGCCCCATCACCGTCTCTGGCAAGAAGTACACACCGCCCGTTCCTATGATGGCTCTGCCGCAGCAGACGGACGAGCAGATCGCCGCCGTCCTGACCTACGTCCGCAACAGCTTCGGTAACTCCGCTCCGGCCATCACGCCAGCGCAGGTCAAGGCCCTGCGGGGCGAAGTCGGCAAGCCCATGCTGACTGAAGCCGATCTCGTCCCGACGAAGTAAGCAGCCCGGAGAAAGATACGGCCCGGTCTTCATGAGAGGACCGGGCGTTTTGTTTGGCGGGTAGGGCGGCCATTGCCAAGGCCGCCGTTCGTAGCGGTATGTAACATGCGCCGGGCAAACTCTTTTGACCCGATGAACCTCCGTCCGCCCACGGATGTGATAGCAATCACATCCCTACCTCTGGATCGTCACCCAACAAAAAGCCCCGGCGGATGCCGGGGCTTTGGTCAAGAGATGACGGTCGCCTTAGGCGATCGCGACTTCCTTCGTGAGGTAGACGTCCTGAATCGTGTGCAGGAGCTTCGCGCCTTCTTCGATCGGGCGCTGGAAGGCCTTGCGACCCGAGATGAGACCCTGGCCACCGGCGCGCTTGTTGATGACGGCGGTCTTGACGGCTTCAGCGAAGTCGTTGCTGCCCGAAGGACCGCCGGAGTTGATGAGGCCGATGCGGCCCATGTAGCAGTTGGCGACCTGGTAGCGGGTGAGGTCGATCGGGTGATCGGAAGCGAGGTCGGTGTACATGCGCTTGTCGATCTTGCCGTAGGAGGATTCCGTGGCCTGGATCGCGAGGTAGCCGCCGTTATTCTCGGGGAGCTTCTGCTTGATGATGTCGGCGCAGATGGTGACGCCGAGGTGGTTGGCCTG
>CAXNEN010000060.1:0-8060 GCA_964201505.1 Opitutales bacterium | reverse complement strand
GAAACGCCACCTGCCTCTTAGAAAAATGAAACACCAGCTACTCGGTAAGAAAATCGGAATGACCCAGGTCTATGACGCGGACAACAACCTCGTCCCTGTCACGGTCGTCCAAGCGGGCCCCTGTCCCGTCACCCAGGTAAAGACCATCGATAAGGATGGTTATGATGCCGTCCAAATCGCTTTCGGCCCCCAGAAGGAAAGCCGCATGACGGCCGGCGAAGTCGGCCACCTCCGCAAGGCGGGCGTCGCTCCTCACACCCATCTTCACGAAATCCGCCAGCCTGGTGCCACGCAGGCCAAGGTCGGCGATATCATCACCGTCGAGAAATTCACCGCCGGCGAAATGGTCGACGTCATCGGCACCGTCAAGGGCCGCGGCTTCCAGGGCGTCGTCAAGCGCTACAACATGGATGGTCAGCCTGACTCCCACGGTCACATGATGCACCGCCGAATCGGCTCGATCGGCATGCGTCAGACTCCTGGTCACGTTTTCAAGGGAAAGAAAATGCCGGGCCACATGGGCTCGGTGCAGCGCACTGTCCAGAATCTCCGCGTCGTCCAGGTCCTCGCGGAAAAGAACCTCCTCCTCATCAAGGGCAGCTTCCCCGGCGCCAACGGTGAGGTCGTCCTCGTGCGTCCGGCCAAGAAGGCCATCGCCGCCAAGTAACCCACCAAGCATCTCAGCGATATGAAGCTCAAAGTTTACAAGTCCGACGGCTCCGCCTTCACCGAAAAGGAATTCGATATTCCTTCCTTCGAAGGCTCCAAGGGCGTCGCCCTGCTCAAGCAGGTGATTGTCTCCTACCAGGCCAACAAGCGCCAGGGTACCTCCAAGACCAAAGACTACGGCGAAGTCGCTGGTTCTGGTAAGAAGGTCCTGCCTCAGAAGGGTTCTGGCGGATCCCGCCACGGCGACAAGCGCGCCCCCCAGATGTTTAAAGGTGGCGTCGTCTTCGGCCCTCGCCCGCGCGACTGGTCCAAGACCATCACCGCTCAGGCCAAGAAAATCGCCCTCGCCCGCGCGCTCTTCGAGCTCGCCGCCGACGGCGGCATCTCGGTTATCGAAAAATTCGAAGTCGCTCAGCCCAAGACCAAGCTCTTCGCCAAGGTGCTCACTAACGTGAGCCCTGCCGGCAAACGCCTCCTCGTCATCGACACCGCCTGGTCCGATAACGTGGTCCGCGCCAGCCGCAACCTGAGCCGCGCGATCTTCTCCAACTCTACCAACCTCAACGCTCTCGATCTCGTGCGCACCCCGCGTATCCTGATTTCGGTGGATGGCCTCAATAAGGTCCTCGAGCGCGCCAAAAACTAAGACCGTCATCCCATGAAGCCCGCTTCTGAAATCATCAGCCGCCCGATCCTCACGGAAAAGGCCTCCGGCCTTGCCGAAGCCAACAAATACGTCTTCGAGGTCTTCCCTGGCGCCGATCGCGCTCAGATCAAGAAGGCCGTCGAGGCCTCCTTCAAGGTGACCGTCGAGAAGATCAACATCCTCATCCGTAAGGGTAAGCTGCGCCGCAGCCGCCTCTCCGGTGGCTCGATCTACACCGAGACAAACTCTCGTCGCGCCATCGTCACCCTGAAGAAGGGCGACGTCATTTCCCTCGCCTAATCTCGGAGCAGTAACGCCATGCCCATCATCACCCATCGCCCCATCACCCCCGGCACGCGCTTCCTAGTGCGCGTGAAGACCGAGGGCCTGCACGCCGGTCGCCCGGTGCCCGCTCTCACGGAATTCAACCACCGTGCCATGGGCCGTAATTGCTACGGCCGCATCACCTCCCGTCGTCGTGGCGGAGGTCACAAGCGACTTTACCGTACGATTGACTTCCGCCGTGACCGCCTCGACCAGCCGGCCACCGTTATTCGTATCGAGTACGATCCGAACCGCACTTCGCATTTGGCCCTTATCGAGTACGCCGACAAGACCCAGAACTACATCCTCGCTCCGGATGGTCTGAAGATCGGCGACAAGGTCGTCAGCACTAATACCGCTCAGGAGCAGCTCACTCCTGGCCTTTCTCTGCCGCTGCGCCTGATTCCTCCGGCCACTTTCATCCATTGCATTGAAATCGGACCTGGCAAGGGCGGCCAGCTCGCCCGCTCCGCTGGCGGCTTCGCTCAGCTTCTCGGCATCGAAGACGGCCGCGCCATCCTGCGTATGCCTTCCGGTGAACAGCGCTACCTTAACGCCGATTGCCGCGCCACCGTGGGCATCGTCGGCAACGTCGATCACCACAACGCCAGCCTCGGTAAGGCCGGCCGTAGCCGCTGGAAGGGTATCCGCCCACGTCAGCGTGGTATGTCCATGAATCCAGTTGACCACCCGAACGGCGGTGGTGGCGGTAAGAAAAAGGGTGGCGGCGGTCGTCAGCACCTCAAGTCCCCGTGGGGCCAGCTCGCTAAGGGCTTCCCGACCCGCACCAAGGCGAAGGCCTCCAACAACCAAATCATCCTGCGCCGCAACGGCCGCAAGGTGAAGCAGGTCTAACCCTTTCTAATCCTCTCATAACATGGCACGCTCCCGCAAAAAGGGTTTCTATGTCGACGCCCACCTCGTCGACAAAGTCACCGTCGCCCAGAAGGCCAACAGTCGTAAGCCGATTAAGACCTGGTCTCGTCGCTCGACGGTTACCCCAGACTTCATCGGACTTAATCTCGAAGTCCACAACGGCAAGGCCTTCGTCCCCGTCTATGTGACGGAAAACATGGTCGGTCATAAGCTCGGCGAGTTCGCTCCGACGCGCACCTTCCGCCAGCATACCCAGCCCTCCCGCAAGGAAGCCCAGTAAACCACCTTCGTGCGCAACGTCCTTACCATGTCCGCTCTTCTCGTCGCCGCCACCCCGGTTGGCGCGGAAGTCCGTGCACTTGGTGCGGCCGAAGCGGACGGCAAGGCTCCGGTCGTCGCGGTCGTCTCCGCCCGCGCGACGGATCTGGTTATCTTGGATGGCGGACACGACCGTGGCTTCCGTCCCGGCACGGTCTGTAACGTGAGCCGCAATGGCCGCGCCTTCGGCGCCGTCGTCATTGCCGAAGCTGGTCTGCACCGATCGGTGGCCCTCATCCTCTCCCTCGAAACCTCCGCTGGCATTCTCGCCGGCGACCTTGTCACCCCCCGCGCTAACCCCCGCATCTAACCCAACCTTTACCAAAGTCATGGAAGTCCACGCCACCACCCGTTTTGCCCGTATGTCGCCCCAGAAGGTCCGCGAAGTCGCGCGCCAGATCCAGGGCCTCCCCGCCGAGGAAGCCGTCCAGCTCCTCCGCTTCATCCCGCGTAAGTCCGCCCGACTCCTGGGCAAGACTCTCGCCAGCGCGATCGCCAACGCCGAGAACAACCACAACCTTTCCAGCAGCGATCTCGTGATCGTCTCCGCTACGGTCAACCAGGGTCCGGTCATCAAACGTTCGATGCCCGCCGCTCGCGGTTCCGCTCACCCTATCCACAAATCCATGAGCCACATTCGCGTGTCTCTGGGTTCCGCCACCAAGTAATTTCCGAAACATGGGCCAGAAAGTAAATCCTATCGGCTTCCGTCTAGCCGTCCGCCGCAACTGGGAATCCCGCTGGTACGCCACCAAGCGCGACTTCCCGGCTAACATCCTCGAGGACTATCGCATCCGCGTGTTCCTCAAGGAGAAGCTCCGACAGGCCGCCGTGCCCCGCATCTTCATCGAACGCGCCGGCCAGAAGGTCCGCGTCCGTATCTGGACCGCCCGCCCGGGCGTCGTCATCGGCCGTAAGGGCGATGAGCTCAAGAACCTCCGCGCCGAAATCCAGAAGGTCGCCGGAAAGGCCCGCATCGACGACATCATCCTCGAAGTAAACGAAGTGAAGCGCCCCGACCTCGTGGCCCAGCTCGTCGCCGAGAACATCGCTCTGCAGCTCGAACGCCGTATCTCCTTCCGCCGCGCCATGAAGAAGGCCGTCCAGGCCACGATGACCAACGGAGCCGATGGCATCCGCATTCGCCTCGGCGGTCGTCTCGGTGGCGCAGAAATCGCGCGCGTTGAATCCGCCCGTGTTGGTCGCGTGCCGCTCCACACCCTTCGCGAGAATATCGACTACGGTTTCACCGAAGCACGCACCTTGGCCGGCAAAGTCGGCATCAAATGCTGGATTTGCTCCAAGGACTCCGAGTTCTAAGCCATCCCTCCAACCTTTCACCTTCTAGACCAACATGGCCAATCTCCAACCCGCTCGCACCAAGTGGCGCAAGCACCGCAAGGGCAAGATCCGTGGCAACGCCACGGCCTGCAATACGCTTTCCTTCGGCGACTTCGGCATCCAGTCCCTCTCTCGCGGCCGCGTCCCGGCTAACCAGATTGAGGCCGCCCGTATCGCCATCTCCCGCGCCTTGAAGCGCAAGGGTAAGATGTGGATGCGTATCTTCCCCCATACCCCGGTGACCCGCAAGCCAGCCGAAGTCCGAATGGGCTCCGGTAAGGGTAGCGTCGAGTACTACGTGGCCTGCATTAAGCCGGGCACCATGCTCTTCGAAGTCGCCGGCGTGCCGATCACGACCGCCCGCGAAGCCATGCGCCTCGCCGACACCAAGCTCCAGCTTCGCTGTCGCTTCGTGGCCCGCGAAGAGCTCGAAAAGTATTGATGCATCAGGCACCGACCACCCATAATTGACCCTTTTCACCGATGTCCACCTACCGGAAAGATAAGCCCACCGCCGCCACGGCCCTGCGCCCCCTGGCTCCTGTCGAACTGCAGAAGCGTATCCGCGAAGCCCGCGAAGAACTCCTCAGCCTCCGCCTCAAGAAGGCTACCGGCTCCGTCGAGAACTCCTCCCGTTTCCGCGCCCTGCGCCGCGACGTCGCCCGTTGCATGACCATCCTTTCCGGTAAGTCCGCCCCGGCGAAGAAGAAGTAATCCATCCTCAAGCTCTATTTCCCGATGTCCGAAGACCGCTCCAACCGTAAGACCCTCTTGGGTCTCGTCGCCTCCCGCTCGGGCGACAAATCCATCAAGGTGAACTTCCAGTACACCGTTCCCCACCCCGTCTACGGGAAGGAAGTCAAGCGTCGCACCGTCCTGCACGCCCACGACGAAAAGAACGAGTGCAAGCCCGGCGACAAGGTCGAAATCATGGAGACCCGCCCCCTTTCGAAGCTCAAGCGCTGGCGCGTCGTCCGCGTCGTCGAAGCTGCGAAGGTCGCCTCCGAGTCCATCGACGACTAATCGGCTCCACCTGACTCCAGACCTTTCTTACAATGATTCAGATGCTTTCCCGGCTCGAAGTAGCCGACAACACCGGAGCCCGCAGGGTCCGCATGATCCGCCGCCTCGGCCAGCTCAAAGACACCGCTGGCGTGGGTGATATCATCATCTGCTCCGTCAAGGATTCCACCCCTGACGCCCAGGTGAAGAAGGGTTCCGTCTGCCGTGCTGTCATCGTCCGTACCGTCGCCCCTATCCGCCGTGCGGATGGCAGTTACCTGCGCTTTGACACCAATGCCGTCGTCATCCTTGACGAAAACGGAAATCCTAAGGGCACCCGTATCTTCGGGCCCGTCGCTCGCGAACTCCGCAGCAAGAACTTCATGAAAATCATCTCCCTCGCTCCCGAGGTACTCTGAACAACCATGTCCAAGACCGACATCAAGAAGGGTGACGAAGTCGTCGTCATCTCCGGCGCCGAAAAAGGCAAGCGCGGCAAAATCGTCAGCTACAACCGTGCGGACGAACGCGTCACCATCGAGGGCCTGAACCTCGTCAAGCGCCACCTGAAGCGCACCCAGGACGGACAGGGCGGGATCACCGAGCGCGAGGCCCCCATCCATCGCTCCAACGTGATGCTTGGCTCCCTCTGGGACGCCCGTCGCGCCAAGAAGCCGGCCAAGGCCGCCAAGAAGTAATCCCGACGAAACCACCCGAGAATTAACACGAAAATGGCATCCGTTCCTTATCTGAAGAAGTACTACCTCGAGAAGGTCGTCCCCGAGCTCATTAAGAGCCGCGGCTACAAGAACATCCATCAGGTCCCGAACCTGCAGAAGATCGTCCTCAATTCCGCCTTCAAGGCTGAAGCCGACAAGGGCCATATGGCCGAAGTCGTCAAGGACATCACCAAGCTCTCCGGCCAGAAGCCAATCATCACAAAGGCTTCCAAGTCGGTGGCCGCATTTAAGGTCCGCGAAGGCATGCCCCTCGGCTGCGTCGTCACCCTCCGCGGAGCCCGCATGTGGGAGTTCTACCTCCGCCTTACTGCGGTCGCCCTCCCGATGATCCGCGACTTCCGCGGCACCTCCAACCGTCTCGACGGACGCGGCAACTACTCGCTCGGCATCTCCGACCACACCATCTTCCCTGAGACCCAGGTTGATGGTTCCCAGCGTGCCAACATCGGCATGGACATCATCATCGTGACCTCCGCCAACACCGACGACGAAGGTCGCGAACTGCTCCGACTCCTCGGCATGCCGTTCCGCCGCTCCAGCGCCGCCGATGCGGCTACTGCCACCGCCGCTGCCGCCGCCAAGGCCTAACCCTCACACTCCTTACTAGCATGGCCAAGAAGTCCGTCATCCAACGCGCCCTCAAGCGCGACCGTCTCGTCAAGAAGTACGCCGTCAAGCGTGCCGAACTCAAGAAGACCCTCTCCGACCCCAAGGTCACGGAGGAAGCCTTCTACGAAGCCCAGCGTGCCCTCGGTAAGCTGCCCCGCAGCTCGTCGAAGGTCCGTCAGAAGAACCGCTGTTCCATCTCTGGTCGTCCGCGTGCGTTCATCCGCAAGTTCGGCCTTTCCCGTATCACCTTCCGCGAGCTCGCGCTCAACGGCCAGATTCCCGGCGTCACCAAGGCCTCTTGGTAATCCAACAGCAAAAACAAAACCATGTCCGCTTCTACTGACACCGTCGGGGATTTCCTGACCTCCATCCGCAACGCTTCGCAGGCCAACAAGGCCGTGATCACCGTCCAGTGGTCCCGTCTTCGTGAAGGCGTCGCCAAGATCCTCGTCGACGCCGGCTACGTTGCCGCCGCCCGCAAGGCCGAGCGCGAAGGCCTGCCCGTCCTTGAACTCTCCCTTAAGTATGTCGCCGGCGTCCCCGCCATCACCAGCATCGAGCGCGTCTCGACCCCGGGTCGTCGCGTCTACGCTGGATACAGCACCGTCCCGAAAGTCATCGGCGGCATGGGCGTCTCCATCCTCACCACTTCTCGTGGCGTCATGACCGACGCCGAAGCCCGCCGCCAGAAGGTCGGTGGCGAGCTCCTCGCGAAGGTCTGGTAATCCTTCCAACCCTTACAACAAGCAACTTCATGAGCCGAATTGGTAAGCAGCCCGTCAATATCCCTGAAAAGGTGACCGTGTCCGTCAAGGATAACGTCGTCGTCGTCAAGGGACCTAAGGGCGAACTCTCGAAACCCTACCCGAAGGAGATCGGCGTCGTCGCCGACGCTAAGGTCGTCAACGTCACTGACCTCACTGAGGTCAAGGATGCTGCCGGCAAGGTCCAGAAGCCCGGCACCGCCGGCGCCCTTCACGGCACCGTCCGCGCCATCATCCGCAACATGTGCGAAGGCGTGGCCACTGGTTACTCCAAGACCCTCCTGATCGAAGGCGTCGGTTTCAAGGCTGTCCTCAAGGGCAACGTCCTCGACCTCGCCCTCGGTTACTCCCACCCGATCCGCTACACCATCCCGACCGGCGTCAACGTCGTCGTCACCGATGGCACCAAGCTGGTCATCACCGGTGCCGACCGCCATATGGTCGGCCAGGTCGCTTCCTCAATCAAGCTCTACAAGCCGGTCGAGCCTTACAAGGGTAAGGGCGTCCGCGTCGAAGGTGAATTCGTCCGCCGTAAGGAAGGCAAGAAGACGGCCTAATCCGCCCGAACCGAAAACATTCCATGAAACTGCAGAAGAAGAATCTCCTGACGCAGAAGCGCCGTTGGCGCATCCGCAAGACGGTGCGCGGCACCGCCGCCCGTCCCCGTCTGGCCCTCAAGATGACCCACGTGCATCTCTACGCCCAGGCTATCGACGACGACAAGGGCGTGACCCTCGTCTCGCTCGCCACCACCTCCAAGGATCTCCGCGG
>CAXNEN010000059.1:0-8105 GCA_964201505.1 Opitutales bacterium | reverse complement strand
GGGCCAACCCCTCTTGTCTTGGCCAACGTGCAACCCACCGGAAAGGAACTGCCAGGCCTCAGGGTCACCATCGACAAGGTGGTCCACCATAGGGACGTGAACTTCCCCCCCGAAACCCCGCACGCGTTCGTCTACTTCCTGACCATCAGCAATCTCTCGCAGGAGACGGTGAAGCTCTTGGGCCGGAAATGGATCATCCGCTCCCCGGACGGAACCATCGAAATCGTCGAGGGCGACGGCATCGTCGGCGAGACCCCCACCCTGCCCCCGGGCGAGAAGTTCTCCTATAACAGCTGCCACCTCACCGGTGGCCCCCTGACGGCCGAGGGCTCCTTTCATGGCACCACCCAATCCGGCGAGCGCGTCTTCACGCGCATCCCGGTCTTCGCCCTGACCCCTCCTTCCGACCCTTCCTGATGCGACTTACCGACCTAAACTCCGGCCGTGAAATCGGCGCCAACTGCATGCTCGCCGAATTCGGCGGCCTGCGGCTGGTGATCGACTGCGGCCTCCACCCCAAACTCGACGGCCGCAAGGCCTTGCCCCAGATCGATAAGATCCAAGGTAGCGTCGACGGCGTGATCCTCACGCATTGCCACCTCGACCACCTGGGCTCGTTGCCATTGCTCCTGAAGCAACACCCGTCGTCGCGCGTCTACGCTTCGGCCGCCACCACCCTCTTCGTCCGCCGCCTGCTCAGCAACTCCATCCAGGTGATGAAGCGCCAGCGGGAGGAGACTGGCAACGCCGACTACCCGCTTTACGTCGAGACCGACGTCGAACGCGTCGAACACGCCCTCGCGGCGGTACCCATCGCCAACCCCCGCGTCATCGGCCGTGGTGGCGAAGAAGTCGCCCTCACCTTCCACCTTGCGGGTCATGTCGCCGGTGCCGTGGGCTGCCTGATCGAACACCGCAAGAAGAAGCATTTCTTCACGGGTGACGTCCACTTCAAGGCCCAGCGCACCGTCGCGGCGGCCAATTTCCCGCGCACGCCAGTCGATACGCTCGTCATGGAGTGCACGCGCGGCGCCACGGCCACAGTCCCAGGCTTTGACCGCGACAAGGAAGAGCAGCGCCTAATCAAGGCCGTCAACGCAATCTGTGACGAAGGGGGCTCAGTCCTCCTGCCGGCCTTCGCCTTCGGGCGCATGCAGGAAATCCTGCTACTGCTCCAGGAAGCCGCTGATGCGGGTAACCTCGCCGACGTGCCAATCTTCTGCTCAGGCCTCGGCATGGACCTCTGCGACTACCTCGACGCCGCCAGCAAGAAGACGAAGCAGGTAAAGTTCAGCCGCCTGGTCCTCCGCGACCTCGGCATCCTGCCGCTCTCCCGCAAATACACCCAGCCCGGAAAGAACATGCCCGAGCGCGGTATCTATCTGCTTTCGAGCGGCATGCTCGTCGAAAAGACACCCGCGTGGCGGGTCGCCGCCAACATGCTCGACCACGAGGAGAACGCGGTGTTCTTCGTCGGCTACTGCGACCCGGAAACCCCGGGCGGCGAACTCATCGGCATGAACCCGGGCGGTGAATTCAAGTTCAAGTCCCTCGACCACACCTCGACCCTGCGCGCCAAGGTTGAACGCTTCCACCTCAGCGGCCACGCGGATCGCGAAGAGCTCCTCGACTTCGCGAAGGCCCTGGAGCCGAAGGATATCGTCCTGACCCACGGCGACCCGCCCGCCCGCGCCTGGATGAAGGAGACCCTCGCTGCCGCGATGCCCGGCACCCGCGTGCATGACCCCGCACCGGGAGTCCCCCTCGACCTGTGAGCCTGCTGCCGCAGTCCGTCGAAGATTGGCGTGAGTTCACCCTCTCGCGCGGTCCTCGTATGGCGGCGGAAGCTTTCCTGATCAAACTGGGGGCGCTGGGCGCCGAGGAACAACGCGCCTCGCTCTGCGGCCTGCCCGATGTCGCCACGCTGACCCGCCGCTTTGAAGCCGCTTGGCCCCGGCGCGAAGCGGCGCTGGGCGGCGTACCCTTCCTCACGAAGGACCTCTACTTTCGAAAAGGCGAGCCGACCTACGCAGGCTCGACGTTCCTGCCGGAAGAGATCGGCCCAGCGCGGACGACCTCCACCCTGCCCGCGGCCTTTGAAGGGGATGCCGGGGCGATCGAATGCGGACGGACGCAGCTGAATGAATTCGCCTTCGGCTTGACCGGGGAGAACCCGCATTTTGGCGACTGCCCTCACCCTGAACGCCCCGAGCTCCTCGCCGGCGGCTCGAGTTCCGGTTCGGCTTTCGCGGTCGCCCGCGGCCTCGTACCTTTTGCCCTCGCGACCGACTCCGCCGGCTCTATCCGCGTACCCTGCGGTTACTGCGGCGTTTGGGGTCTCCGGCTATCGCCGGATATTTCCCCCGTCGGCGAGATCTTTCCGCTCTCACCGGGCTACGACGCCCAAGGCTGGATCGCCGGGACGGCCAAGGATCTGCGGCAAGTATCGGCCGCGGTGCTCGGCGAAGCCCCGCCGGCCGGTGCGGGCCTCTGGGCCGGCGACCTTGGGCTCGGCATCCCCGCGGTGGACCTTGCGGCCATGCGCGCTGTCGCCCTAAGAGCAGGAGCCCAAGAGGACCCTGTGGCCGCGACGCTCCTTCGCCTCGCCTTTGCGGAAGCGGCCGACGCCTACCCGACGCTCGGCGGATACGCCGCCGCCCGTGTGCACGCTGGCTGGCTCGAACGTCGCCGCGCCGACTACGACCCGATTGTCTGGGAGCGCCTCGATACGGGCCGACGCCGAACCCATGACGAACTGCGCGATGCCGAAGTCGTCCGCACCCGCGTGACCGACGCCTTCCGGACGGTCTTCCGCCGCCATCATTTCATCGCGCTGCCCGCGACGTTCGGCGGCGCCGTCCGCAAGGCTGACTCTGACGCGACGCATCGTCGTCGCCTGCTCGCGCTCAACGCGCCCGCTGCGCTCGCCGGACTGCCCGTGGTGGCCGCGCCAGCACGGTTGCCCAACGGCCTCACGGCCGGAGTGCAGTTCATCTTCCCCGACATGGCGAACTTCGGCTGGGACTCTGTCCTCAGCCGGCTCGCCTGATCAGAGGCGCTTGCGGCGCATGTGTGCCGAAGGCTGGCCCAACGCCTCGCGATACTTCGCCACGGTGCGACGGGCGATCTGCACGCCGCGCTTGCGCAACTCCGCCGTGATGGCCTCGTCGGACAGTGGCTCGGCGGGATTCTCGCGCGCCAGGATGTCGGCAATCAGTTCCTGGACGCCTTCCTGCGCGACGGTACCTCCGTCGGAGGTCGCGACACCGGAAGTGAAGAACCAACGGAATTCGCGCAAGCCATGCGGCGTCAGCATCCACTTGCTGGCGGCGGCGCGACCGACCGTGGTCTCATGGACGCCCATCTCCTTGGCAACGTCGGTCATGGTCAGTGGACGGAGCTTGGCCGGACCGTGTTCAAAGAAATCGGCCTGACGCTCGACGATGATGTGCGCGAGTTTCTCGATGGTGCGCTGACGCTCCTCGATGGCGCCGATGAGGAACTTGCCCTGTCGCATCCGCTCAAGAATGTAGGCCCGCTCCTTGTCGCCGAGAGCTTGGCCAGCGAGCATGTCCTTATAGGCGGGTACGAGGCGGAGCTTAGGGACATGGCGGTCATCCATAATGACCTTCCACTTGCCGTCGTCCCCCAGTTCCACGGTGGCATCAGGCGTGACGACGCGGTTGTCGTCGCGGGAAAATCGTCGGGCCGGCACGGTCTCCAGCTTTGCGAGCTCGGCGAGGGCCTCGCGGATGCAGTCGAGTTCGACGTCGAGGACGCGGGCGCATTCCTCGAGCCGGCGACCCATCATGGGTTCCCAGCAGTCGGTGATGAGGCGGGCGGCGGTGGAAAGGCCGCGGCCACGCTGACGCAGTTGGGCGAGGAAACACTCCCGTAGGTCGCGGGCGCCGATACCAGCGGGATCAAACGCCATCAGCAGCGTGTGCGCCGTCATAATGGCTTCGTAAGGCTGGCCGGAGCGCAGGGCCACGGTGGAAAGGTCTTCCTCGACGAACCCACGCTCGTCGAGCGAGGCGATGAGGAGCTTGAGTGCCTCCTGCACGGCCGGATCTTCGGAGGCCGTACGAGCTTGATCGGCCAGGTGTTCGGAAAGCGAAGCTTCGCCCGTCGCGGACTCCATCATGTGCCGGCGGCGTTCCTCGTCCTCCTGTGTGTAGCCCTGGGAACGGATTTCCTCGTAATAGCTCTCGTCCCAATCCTCCTTCATGCGCTTCAACGCATCAAAGTCGTCGTCACCAAGGGAAAGTTCGCGCGGGCCTTCCTCTTCCGGCGAGTCGGAGGGGACTGGCGCATCTAGGCTCTCGTTGCCGACCGGCTCGACTTCCTCAAGCAAGGGGTTGGCCGCCATCTCTTCCGAGATCTCGCGCAGGAGCTCGGCCGCTGGCACCTGAAGGATACGGAGCGACTGTCGAAGCTGCGGCGTCAGGACGAGTCCTTGGAACTGCTTCTGCGATTGATTGATGCCTGGATTAGCCATCGAAGGAGCACTATTAAAGAGGGTTCCGAGACGATTAGCAAAGGGTATCGATGACCCCATTCGTCTTGCGTAACCATCGTCCGCGAACAGACTTGGGATGCACCGAAGCTGGATCGGTCCGCCTTATGCGTCACTTCAATCTCCTGCTCGGCCAAGAAATCCGTGGTCCGCTGACCGAAGCTGAAATCACGGCATTAATCGCCGCAGGTTCGGTGACCGCCGAGACGCCCTGCGCTCTTGTCGGCGCTCAGGATTGGACGCCACTTTCCCAATATTTCCAGTTCCGCCCCGGCCTGAAAGTCCAATGGACGAAACCTATCTCGACCGCTGACGAAGAAAAACTTGCGGCGGTGCGCATCGGACCCGCCACCCGTAAACGGCTCATCGCCTACGGGCTCGCCGATGCGGTGACCGTGGAAGGACTGACGCAGGTGCAGGCGGAGCAAGCCATTGCGCTCAAGGAGATCACCCTGCGCCGCGAACTCGGCCGGCATCGGCTCACCGCCAGCGTCGCGCTGGCGCTGGGACTATTCCTCGGCGTACAAACCGGCCTCGCGGAGAACCCCGCCTCCGCCCAGCTCGATAGGCTCGTCGGTTTCTTCATCAAGGAACAAGGCAATGCGAAGGACGCTTTGCATATGCTCCGCGGTTCCCTGCGCGAACAGGCCGACATCCGCCAGCGCGAGCGCGAACAGAAGCGCCTCGAAAGAGCCAAGCCGGCCGCGAAGTGAGCCCGCCGCTCAGTTCGCGCGGCGCGTCCAGCAATCTGGCTGCGAACAGTCGCCCAACGTCGAGGGCGTGAGACGCGTGACCTTGCCGGTCACACTGTCCACGATGGCCAGCCAATTCCCTTGAGTGGCGACCAAGTGACGGCCGTCGGCGCACCACGAGGCATGCGCGAGGGGCGACGGGCTCGGGGTGTCGATGGAGGTGACGGTGCCAGCGGCGATGTCGATGACGCCGAGACGAAGCCGCCCCTCCTGATAGGTGAAGACAAGCTGGTTGGGGACGACCGGGTTCCAGCGCGGCTCGGTGCTGTAGCTATGTCCAGTGGAGACGGCGCGCAAGGCGCCGCCGGCAGAGCTGGCGAGGTAGATACCTGGACGACCAGTCGGACCGGCGGTCAGCGCGAAACGCGCGCCATCCGGCGACCAGGAGGGATCCGTATTCACCCATTCCATACTGGGTGCCTTGATCACGCGCACCGGCGCCTGACCTTGCGGGCCGGCGACGAAGATGTCCATCGTACCTTTGTTCGACGAAGCGAAGGCGATGCGCCCGTCGGGGCCGCTGCTCGCCGCGCCCAAGGCGCCGCGCACGTTAGTGATTACCTTGGCGGCCTCGCCCATGCCGTTGGTCGAGAAAATCTCCGGCCAATTAGAACGGAAGGAAGAGATGAAGAAGACGCGCGAGCCGTCGGCGGACCAACGCGGTCCGATCGAAGTATTACGGTAGTTCGTCAGACGAAGCGTCTTGGAACGCGCGAGGTTGGTGACGTAAATCTCGGCGTAGCCAGTGAAGCGGGAGACGAAGGTGACTTTGGTGTCGGCGAACAGCGGCTTGAGCTGCCAGCGGCGACCGAGGCCGACGAGCGCGGCATCCGCGACCTTCAAGGCCAGTTGATCTTCGTCCTTCGCCTCGACGTTGGTGGTGAAGGCGTAGCCGGCGTTGTCGCAGGCGACGACAGCGCTGAGGCCGGTCCGACCGAGGCGCACCTTGACGGAAGAACCCGGGGAGATTTGGATCGCACCGTGCGTCGAAAGGGCGAACTGCACCAGACTGCCGAGCGTGGGGTCGTCCGAGACCACCGCCACTGAGACGAGACCGCGGCGAGCCTGCGCGGCGATGTCGTCATTGACGACGACATTGCCCTGACCAAAGAGCGGAGCGATGAAGAGAACGGCGAAAAGGGCAAGGAGGCGCATCGAGCGGATTAGTTTTGAGGTTAGCAGTTTGACCTAGGTTGGGCGGGGAGTTCAATCCCGCTGATGTCGCTCGATAAGGAATCCGTCCAGAAGGCCCTCGGCCAAATCCGCTACCCGGGCTACAGCCGCGACATCGTCTCCTTCGGGCTAGTCAAAGGCATCGAGGTTACCCTCGAGGGCAAGGTGAGTATCGGCCTGGCGGTCACGAGCGCTGACCCCGAAGTCCCCAAGAAGCTCTATGCCGAAATCGAGGCCGCCCTGAAGGCTCTCGGCGCCCACTCCCCCGAGATCGCCATCACGGTCACGGTCCCGAAGGGCACGCCGCCCGCGGCCGGCGCCCCGGGCGCCCCGACCAAGCTCCCCGCCGATGCGGGCGTGGGCAAGGTGAAGCACATCATCGCCGTCGCCAGCGGCAAAGGCGGCGTCGGTAAGTCCACCTTCGCCGTTAATCTGGCCTGCGCCCTCGCTCGTGCCTTCTCCGACCAAGGCCGTCCGGGCAAGGTCGGGCTGATGGATTGCGATATCTACGGCCCGTCGGTGCCGCTGATGATCGGCGTCAACGGCCGTCCCATGCTGGACGGCGACACGCTCATCCCCCTCGAGAATTTTGGCGTGAAGGTCATGTCCATGGGGCTTCTCATCGACGCCGATGCCCCCGTGGTCTGGCGTGGCCCGATGATCATGAAGACGATTTCCCAATTCGCCACCAACGTCCGCTGGGGCGAATTGGATGTCCTCCTGATCGACCTGCCCCCGGGCACGGGCGACGCCCAGCTTTCCATCGCCCAAGCGATGGCCCTCAGCGGCGCCATCATCGTAACCACCCCGCAGACGGCGGCGGTCGCGGTCGCCCTCCGCGGCGCGGCGATGTTCGAAAAAGTAGGGGTACCCATCCTCGGCGTGGCCGAAAACATGAGTTTCCTGGAAGGCACTGACGGCTCCCGACAATACCTCTTCGGCCAAGGCGGCGGCCTCAAGGTCGCGACCGCCCTGCAAACAATCCTCCTGGGCGAAGTCCCGCTCGACCAGACCATCCGCGTGGGCGGGGACCACGGTATCCCTGTCGTCATCAGCCACCCGGACAGCAATCCCGCCCGTGTCTTCCGGTCCGTTGGCCTGACGGTGCTACAAGGCCTTGAGCAACAGGCGTAACCAAGCCGTCGCCTACGGCTTGCAAGTTCGTCATATTTCCCCCAATCTCCGAACTAAGAATGAGTGATTTGCATGAGGAGCCGAAGACCGACGCCGATTTGGCGGCCCGTTCGTCCCTGTATGCTGAATTCCTCGCTGAGCGTGAGGAGATCCTCCGCCACAAGTGGATCGAGTCCGAGAAGGCCGGCCGCGACATCGGCTTCGAGCGCGCGCTGATTGATTGGACTCGGCACCACCGCGCGCGCTGGCGCCTACTCCGCCGTTCCACCAAGGCGGCCTGAGCCACCTTGTCCGCCTCGCCAAACAGAAGGGCCGGCTCGCATTACTGCGGCCGGCCCTTCTGTTTGGGGAGGAAAGGAGCTTAGCCCTTGATCTCCTTGTGCAGCGTGTGACGGCGCAGCGAAGGATTATACTTCTTCAGTTCCACCTTCTCCTGGGAAAGCTTCTTGTTACGGGTGGTCATGTAACGGGAAGGGCGCTTGCCCTCCTTGCGGGCTTCGGTGCATTCAATGATAACGGTTTCGCGAGCC
>CAXNEN010000058.1:0-8119 GCA_964201505.1 Opitutales bacterium | reverse complement strand
TCGCCGGCGTCGCCCTCGACCGCCTGCAGACCCGCGTCACGGTGAACGACCTGCCCGACAGCCCGCAGGCCCTGTCCGCCCTCTTCGACGACCTCGGCGAGGCCGGCCTGAGCGTCGACATGATCATCAAGAACCTGGGCAAGGACGGCAAAGCCAACCTGACCTTCTCGGTGACCACCGCCGAATTCTCCCGGGTCGAAGCCGTCGTCGGCCAGACCCTCAAGAAGCTCGGCTCCGGCTCCGTCCGTTCCGCCGGCGAGATCTCCAAGCTCTCCATCGTGGGCGTCGGCATGATCTCCCACCCCGGCGTCGCCGGCACCCTCTTCAAGGCCCTCGCCTCCGTCGGCATCAACAGCGAACTCATCACGACCTCCGAGATTAAAATCTCTGTCGCACTGGACCCCGCCAAGGCCGACGCCGCCGTCCGCGCCGTGCATACGGCCTTCGGTCTCGATAAGGCCTGAGCCGGCACTCGCCTCTTGCCCGCCAGCCCGCTCCGACCATAGTCGGGACGATGCTGCGGTTCACCTTGGCCACCTTCTTCGCCCTCGGCGTCATGCTGCCAGGAAGGGTTGTGTCGCAGGACCTCCCGCCTAACCTAATCACAGCTAACGCACTCGTCAGCCCAGGCGACCAGCCCGACCGGCGTACGCTCCTCGAACTGGCCGACCAGGCCTTAGCTGCAGGACTCTCTTCGACTGCCTCTGGCTTCTACGCGCAGATCCTCGCGGACCCGAAGCTCGGCGCCAAGGAACGGGAACAGGCGGGTCTAGGACTCTGCGCCGCCTACATCGAACGCACGCGCACGGCCGAAGCCAAGGCGACAGTGAAGTTCCTACCTAAATCCTCACGCAGGACGCTACGTGAAGGGCTCATCGCGCTCCTCGAAAATGACACGGAAAGCGCCCGCCTCCTATTCGGCGAGCTCAACGTCGCCACTTTGCCCGCGCACGAGATTGCTTGGGGACACGCACTCCGCTGGATGGTGGCAACCGCCGGAAATGATAACCTCAACATCAATCTGGCGCAGGAAGCCATCTCCCGCACGTCCGTCTCCGAAGAACAACGCCAGCGCATCGAGATTCTCGGTTACCGCGCTATGGTCGTAGCCGGCAAGATCGAGCCGCGAACCGTCTCGG
Organism: Opitutales bacterium; assembly: GCA_964201505.1. Taxonomy (GTDB): domain Bacteria; phylum Verrucomicrobiota; class Verrucomicrobiia; order Opitutales; family UBA953; genus UBA953. The sequence goes on along the minus strand of CAXNEN010000058.1, from coordinate 6,980 downwards.
CCTTGCGCGAACTTGCCGCCGAAGCCAAAGGTACGCCCTTGGCGTTCGACTATGCCCGTAACCTCGCCCTCGCCCTCGCCCACCTCAAGGACGCCAAAGGCGCCGCGCAAGCGCTAGCCGCCGCCGGTAAGTTGCCGGAGGCGCGCCAAGCGGAGGCCGATCTGCTCGCCGGCCTAATCCTCGGTGCCGACACGCCAGAAGGGCGGGAGCGCCTCAAAGATGCGGCACGTAATCCCGCCAACGTCGCCATCCGCCTCACGGCCCTGCGGGCACTCGTCGCAGCGGCCGACCCACGCTCCGAATCCAACCCGGCGAAAACGTCCGACGCGAAATCTGTGGCCAACGAGGTAAATGATTTCCTCCTCCGCCGGAATCCTGGGCAGCTTTCCTACTATTGCCCACGTGACCTGAAGGTCCTTGACTCCATCCACCTCGCCCGCGCCCAGCTCATGCTCTTCGCCGGCAGCCGCGAAAAGGCCCGCCAAGCCGCCGAAGACCTGCTCAAGGACGTACCCGCCAGCCCCTTAGTCCGCGAAGCCACCCGCACGCTCGCCATCGCCGCTTGGGGCGACGGGTCGTTCCGTCTCGCCGCCACGCACCTGACCAGCCTCGCCGAGAGTAGCGTCGAACCGGAAAGGGCCCAGCTGCGCATCGCGGCGGCCGACTGCCTCTTCCTCGCCAAGGATTTCGTCCTCGCCGAAAAAGCCTACTCCGCACTCCAGAAGGACGCGGCCGACACGAAACTCTCCGAAGACGCCTTCCATCAGCGCATCCTCTGTCTACTTGAGACCAGCGATGAAATTAGTGCCTGGAATCGAACCACCGAAGTCATCGAGGAAGCCGCCCGCTCCAACCGCACCCGCACGAAGGAGCCTATCTGGTCGGCGACCTGGAGCCTCGTCGAAGACATGCGCAAGGCCAACCGACCGGCCGACGCCGAGCGCCTGCTTGCCCGCCTCGCTCCGCTGACCGCCGGCGCGCGCATCGACTTCTCCCTCCGCTTCACCTGGCAACGCGCCCTCCTCGCCATCGCTAACAATAACCCGACCGAAGCCAGCCGGCTCGCCGGGGACATCGACCGACAGCTCGCCAATCTCCCGGCCGACGAACCACTCGCTGAACTGCGGAAAGCTGTACCGGAACTGCGCGGCCACGCCGCCCTATTGAAGGCGAGGACCTCCTTGAACGTGGGAGCGTCCCGCGGTCTCGATGAATTCGTCGCGCTCCGCCAGCGATTCGGCAAGGTTCCGGCCACCGCCGCCTCCTACCTGATCGAAGGGCGCCACCTCGCCGCCCTCGGCCGGCACGCCGAAGCCCAGAATCGTTTCGAAGAACTCGCCAAGGAGTTCCAAGGGGAGTCCAGCCTCGGCGAATTCGCCGCCCTCGGCCTTTACGAAGCGGCGGAACAGGCTGCGCTTCAGGCCCCTGCCTCCGGCGAAAATAAGCTCAAGGATGCCGTCGTGTTACTGGAAAGATTCACCGAAAGCTACCCCCAGAACGCCCTGATTTTTCGTGTCTCGCTGCGCCGCTCCGAAATCCTCCGCTCGCTGGGCCAGTTCGACAAGTCCCTGCTCGTGCTGGAAGGCCTAATCCGCGACAAGCCGACCGACCCATCCCGCCCGCAGGCCGAGATGGCGCGCGCCGACTCCCTCTTCGGACTCGCCCAGCTGCGCCGAGATCGCAACGGGCAGCTTGACCGCCAGCGCGTCTCCCGCGCGGCCGCCGCCTACGAACGTATCGCCGAAGCTTGGGCCAAGGATTCAGACGACGTGAAGATCGAAGCTTGGTACAAATGGGCGCTCACGCTGGTCGAACGCTCCCGCACCGAGACCGGACTCGAAGCGACCGCCACGCGCGGCGAAGCTCGCAAGATTCTGCTCCGCGCCTTGGGCGCCCTGCGCGAAGCAACCGCTCGCGTCGCCGCGGACACCGCCGGCAAACTCTCCTCCGAAGGCCGCCTCTGGCTTTCGCGCTCCGTACTACTGATGGCCGAGACCTGCGAACTGGACGGCGATCGAGCTGAAGCCATCGCCGCCTACAAGATCATCGTCAACGTCAACCAAGGGCAGCCCCCGGCCCAGTCGCGCCTTCCCGGCCAGTCTACCGCCGAAAGCAAACTTGCGACCCTGCGCAATTCGTCGTCCAATCCCGCCAAGTCCCAATGAGCAGCCGCTTTTCCTTCCCTTTCGACGCCGGCCCCTTCGTCTGGCTCCTCCTACTGCTCGCCTTCCTCTCCCTAGTCTTCGTCGTCGAACGCGCGCTGTTCCTGCACCGCGGCCTCGTCCTTTCCTCCGACTTCATCGAAGGCGTCCGCAATAACCTACGCGCCGGTCGGCCCCTCGAAGCCCTCGCCGCCTGCGAAGAATCACCGGGGCCGGTACCGCGCGTGGTGAAAGCCGCCCTGCTCCGCGCGGGCAACGGGGAGGACGCCATGCGCGCCGCCGCGACCGAGGCCGCCCTGCTGGAACTTCCTGTCCTCGAACGTCGCCTCGGCACCATCGCGGCCATCGGCCGCATCGCCCCGCTGTTGGGGCTCGCTGGTGCAATTTTCTCGGGCTTCAACCTCGCCACTGCCCTGCGTGACGGGAGCGTCTACGCTTCCGCCAATGGCCTCCTGACGGAAGTCCAGGCCGCCCTCGCCACCGCGGGCTTCGCGATGGTCATCGCCGCCGCCTGCGCGATGGCCCACCACTTCCTCGTCGGCCGCGTCCGCTCGATCGTCACCGAGATGGAGATCGCCGCCCATTCTATCATCACCTTCGTACGCCACGAGCTACCCGAAGAGAAACCTCGCCAGAGTTAAGATGCGGACACCCCTCGGAGTTCTGGAAAAAGTCCGCCCCGCCGAACAAGGCCTGGATTTCGTGCCGCTGGCCCTCGCCCTCGTCTGCGCAGCGCTAACCTACGTCCTTTCCGCCGAATTCGTCTTCGCCCCGGGTATGTACGTCGGCTTCAAAGACGGCGACTTTGCGGTCTCTCCTTCGCTCAAGACACCGAAGCTGGCCTCCGGCGACCTCGCCCGGACGTCCCTCACCGTCACCTTGGTCTCGGCGCGGGGCACCGGCGTCTTCGTCGTGGCCGGACGCGTCGTTGACCGCGATGGCCTGGGCGCCGAGCTTCGTCGCGTGGCGGCCGCCGGTGGCAATGCACGACCCATCCTCGTGAAGGCCGACGCTTCACTGACCATGCAAAGTTTCCTCGAAGTCTGCGAACTCGCCCGGAGCGCCAAGTTTCCCGGCGTCCTAGTCGCGGCCGACGAACGTTGATTCGCGGTTGCCACCGCCGAGTCGGGTCGAACATTCTCCGGCCAAGTGTCCTCCCCTGAGCCCATCACTTCCTTCAATCCGGTGCCGCCGCGTCACATCGGTATCATCATGGATGGCAACGGGCGCTGGGCCGCCGCCAAAGGCCTGCCCCGGCTCGAAGGCCATCGCCGTGGCGCCGAACGCCTAATCGAGACCATCGATTCATGCATCGACCTAGGCGTCACCACCCTCACGGTGTTCGCGTTCTCCGCTGAGAACTGGAAGCGACCGCTCGAAGAAGTCAGCGGCCTCTTTAAGCTCGGCGAATGGATCCTACGCGCCCATCTTGCCAGGCTGGAAAAACGTAACGTGCGCCTCCGCGTCATCGGCGATATCACCGCCCTGCCCGAGTTCGTCCGCGGACCGCTCGAGGATGTTATCAACTCTAGCAAGGCGAATACCGCCTTCACGCTCGTCGTTGCGCTCAACTATGGGGCCCGTCAGGAAATCGTTGCGGCCGCCCAGGCGATCGCGACCGACGTCGCGGCAGGCAAGCTTGCGCCGGCCGCCGTGGATTGGTCCGTCGTCGAAGCCCGCCTGCAAACGGCCGGCATGCCTGACCCTGACCTCATCATCCGCACGTCAGGTGAATTCCGCCTCAGCAACTTCCTGCTGCTCCAGTCCGCCTATGCCGAGATCGTGTTCGCGTCGGTTTTCTGGCCCGACTTCGACAAAGCGCAGCTCCAGCTCGCGCTCGCCGAATACGCCAAGCGCGAACGCCGCTTCGGCCAGACCCGCGAACAACTCCAAGCTTCCGACCAACGATGAAAGACCGCGCCCTCAGCACCATCGGTCTCTGGATCGTCGTCGGCCTCGTCATCTGGGCCGGAGGCTTCTTCTCGGTCGCAGAACAGGCCTCATTCGGCCTACTGGCGCTGATTATCTGCGCCGCGCAGTATGAATTCTACCAGCTGGTCCGTTTGATTCCCGGCGTCGGCCGTCCCAACCTCTCAGGCATCGTCGCCGGCTTCGCGCTGCACTTCGGATTATTCTTCCTCGCCGCCGAAGAGGTCCGCGCAAATTACCTCCTGACCGGCGGCGCCCTGCTCGTCGGCCTACACCTGCTCTCCTTGCTCCGGCATCCGGGCGAGGTCCCGACGCTGCTGCGCCGCTTCCCCACCCTATATGGCTTCGCCTACCTGCCGTTCATGCTGGCCTCACTCATTGCCATCGCGCGCATGAAGGACGGCCACTTGCTCACGGCCCAATCCGTCGGCCTCTACTATGTGGTCTGGGTCTTCGTCGCCACGAAGTTCACCGACGTCGGCGGACTGCTCATCGGCGTGCCATTCGGTAAGCATAAGATCGCCCCGACCATCAGCCCAGCCAAGAGCTGGGAAGGTTGCCTCGGCGGGCTCGCGGCCTCCGCAGGTGCCTCCGCGCTCTTCGCCTGGTTGCTGCGTGACGCCTTCGGCATTAGTTTCATGGTGCCATGGAAAGCTGCCGTGCTGGCGCTGCCGATTGCGGTAGTCAGTATCCCCTCCGACTTGATCGAGTCAGTCTTCAAGCGGCTCGCTGGCGCCAAGGATTCCGGCGCGACGATTCCCGGTATCGGCGGCGCACTCGACCTGATCGACAGCATGGTACTCACTTCGCCCGTCGCCCTGATCCTGCTGTCCTACTTCCTCGAGTGGGCCAAGCGCGGCTGATGACCCCTTCCGCGCCAGCGATTCACGTGCTGACGGGACCGACCGCCGTCGGCAAGACGGAGACCGCGCTGCGTTGGGCCGAACAGAACGACGCAGAGATCATCTCCTGCGATTCCGTCTGCGTCTATCGCGGGATGGATATCGGCTCGGCCAAACCGACGCCGGAAGAACAGCGTCGCATCCGGCACCACGGCCTGGACCTGGTCGAGCCTTCGGAGCGATACTCCGTCTCGCAGTATGTCGAGATGGCCCGTGCGGCAATCGCCGCCGCGCATGGCCGCGGCAAGCGCATCTTGGTCACGGGCGGGAGCGGTTTCTATCTGGCCGCCTTCTTCGGCCCGGTCACCGACGAACTCGAGATTCCGCAGGCTATCACGGATGAGGTCCGCTCGCTTCAGCGCCAAGGACTGGGCGCCATGCTCCTCCGCCTGCGCGAGGTCGAAGGGCAGAAGCTTCCCGACTGGCTCGACGCCCAGAACCCCATCCGCATCGCCAAGGCCCTCGAACGCCGCCTCGCCTCCGGCCGAACCCTGGACTCCCTGCGCGACGAGTTCCTCACCCGCCGCGGACCTTTTGCCGACCACCCGGTCACTTGCGAACTCCTCGAACGGCCCGATAACGAGCTGAAGGCACGGATCGCCACCCGCACGGCCACGATGTTGCACGGTGGCCTCATCGAGGAGTCCGAACGCCTCTTGGCGCTGAATCTGGACCCCGAACTGACATCGTCCCGCGCGGTGGGTTATCGGGCTGTCATGGACTGGCTGGAGGGCGGGAAACGGGTGGCGGTGAGCGGCCTGACCGAGCGCATCAACCTCGATACTTGGGCCTTGGTCAGGAAACAGCGTAAGTGGTTCCGCAGGCTAGGGTTAGCCAAAGATGCCTAATAATCAGCAGGCGGACTGATTTTGGGGTAAATACCTCCACCCGTTGTTTAAAAAACGGTTATTAATGGCATTTTACTGCCTCCATCCTTGCAAGCCCCTATTTTTTGGCCAATTTCGCCATCGAACCCCCTACCCACCCAAACCATGCCCCTAAAAATCGGCCAGCCTCTCCCTGAAATCTCGCTCAAGCAGAAGACCGACACCGGTCTGGTCGATGTCAGCCTTCGCCGTAATGTTGGCAAGGGTAAGACCGTCATCCTCTTCGTCCCCCTCGCCTTTACGACTTTCTGCACGGAAGAGCTTTGCAAAGTGACCGGCCTCCTCGACGAGTACAAGAAGCTCGGCGCCGATGTGATCGCCATCTCGGTCGACTCCCCCTTCGCGCAGGAAGCCTGGGCCAAACAGGCCGGCATCAACCTCACCCTCGTCTCCGACTTCAACCGCGTCGCCCTCAAGGCCTTCAAGGTCAAGGATACCCGCGTGATCCCTGAGAAGACCGGCCTCCTCAACGTGGCCAAGCGCTCCGTCTTCGTGGCCGATAAGGCTGGTAACGTGATCCACTCCGAAGTGAAGCGCGACCCGGCCTCCATGCCGAACTTCGCCAAGATCAAGAAGGCCGTCGAAGCCTAAGCGTTACCAAGGCTTATTAGAAGGCGGTCGGGCTTGCCCCGACCGCCTTCTTTGCTTTTGGCTACCTGCGTGCCCATCCGCGGCGGGACACCCCCTTTCATCGAATACACCACCATGGCCCTCAAAGACCCCTTTAAAGCCCTCCGCCCCTTCTCCGCCGGCGGCCAGTCCGGGCAGATCTACTCCGTGCCCGCCCTCGAGCAGGCCGGTCTCGGCAAGGTCTCGCGCCTGCCGGTTTCCATCCGCCTCGTCCTCGAATCCGTGCTGCGTAACTGCGACGGTATCGCGGTCACGGAGAATGACGTGAAGACGCTCGCCGCGTGGAATGCCGCCAAGCCGGTCGACACGGAGATTCCGTTCGTCGTCGCGCGCATTGTGCTGCAGGACTTCACCGGCGTGCCGCTCCTCGTCGACCTCGCCGCCATGCGCGAAGCCGTCGCCAAGCTCGGCAAGGATTCCGCCATCATCGAACCGCTCGTCCCCGTCGACCTCGTCGTCGACCACTCGGT
>CAXNEN010000057.1:0-8195 GCA_964201505.1 Opitutales bacterium | reverse complement strand
GACGTGCGAGGCCCACTTGAGGTCGGAGAGGGCGTACTTTTCCTTATCGGGGCCATTCTTCAGGGCGGAGAAGGCGCCATACATCGCGCGGAAGTTCCAGTCGCGGATAAACTCGAGGTCCTTGATGGGGTCCTTGTCGAAGCCGGATTCCCAGAACCACTCGGCCTTCATGAAGGGCTTGTCGTCGATCTTGGCCTTAGATTTCTGGAGGAGAGGGAAGTCGCCCATCTCGAGCGGCAGCGCCCAAGGGGTGGCGGGCCAGCTCGAGGCTTGGTCGGCGTCTTGGTAGAACCACATGTTAGACATGCCCATACGCTTATCGGGCTCGGTGCGGAAGGTCGCGCCGGCGTAGGCGCCCACCCAGCCATGGCCAGTGGTGTCGGCCACGAACTTCGCGCGGAAGACCTTTTCGCGGCCGGTTTTGACGTCGATGGCTTTCACCGCGGCGATGCGATTGCCGTCCATGATCACACCGGTGGCGAAGTGACCGAGGAAGAGAGATATATTCTTTTCGTTGCGGACGACCTTTTCCTTCAGGTCATCGCCGAAGCTGTCGATACGGCCGGGGCTGTCGGGCGAACGGTCGCCGATTTCTTCGATCATCTCGCCGAGGTGCGGGAACTTGCCGCGCGTGGTTCCGCCCATCGCCCAGACACCGATTTCGGAGCTACCGTTACCGCCGAGGACGAAACGATCTTGGATAAAGGCGACCTTGAGCGACTGACGGGAGGCGGAGAGCGCGGCGCCGAGGCCGCCGTAGCCGCCACCGACGACGACGAGGTCGAACTCGCCTTGGTCTTCCGAGCCGTTGGGGCTATTCCACTGCGAGCGGGCGGCGACGAGCGCTTCGCCTTCGGGCGGGGTGAAAGAAGCGTCTTTGCTGAAGAGGATGGCGTCGGCACGACCGGCGAAACCAGTGAGGTCATGGAGCGCGAGCTTCACGTCGCCCGCGGGCAGGGTGACCTTGCCGCCTGCTTGCCAATGCCACTCGGCGCCTTTCGTGCCGAACTCGGCGGCGACGGGCTGGCCGTTGACGATCAGCTGGAAGCGGCCGGGCGTGCCGGGGGCCTTCCAGTGGGCGACCCAATCCTTGGTGCGCACCCAGACGCGGTATTCGCCTGCAGCGGCGATACGGACCGAACCAGTGGCATCGGCGACCGGTTTGCCGAGACCATGGGCCAGGAGGTAAGGCGAGCCGACGATGTTCGTGAAAGAGGTGTCGAGTTTCCAGCCGCCCGCAGAGGCGAGGGATTCGGCTTCGATGAAGACCGTATCGGCGGACTGGGCGCGGCCGACAAGGGCAGCCAGCAGGGACAATCCAAGGAGGGGGAGGACGCGAGGGGACATGGACTTATTAGATGGCAGTAGGATGGGGGAGTTCCAGCCAGAATGGTGTGGGTCTTAGGGGTCGGGGTCTGAAAAGAGGACTGAGTCGATGGCGGATGACAGAGGGCGGAATGCTGCCACCTGCCACCCGGGGCTGCCACCCGCCACCTGAAACGAACCCCCAGCCAATCATCCGGTCTCCGGTTTCCCTTTGAGTTCTGCTTCGCTGTCTTGGGTAGGGACGTGATTGCCATCACGTCCGTGGGCGGATGGAGGCGGGAAAATCGAGAGACTTTGCCCGGTGATCCCAAGTGCCGCTGCGAACGGCGGCCATGGCAATGGCCGCCCTACCCAAGGCATAAGTTCTTCCCATCGCTTACGTCTTAGGCTTCATTCTCCTCATCATGAAACTCAATCTGCTGATCACGTTATCCTGCCTCAGCCTCACGGCCGCCGAAATTCCGTCCGCCGGCCTCTTGGTCGATCTGGATGCCGCGAAGGGCGTGAAGGTCGACGCGCAAGGGCTCGTGACGTCCTGGCAGAGCCAGGCTGGTCCGGCCACGGCCCGTGATTTCGTCGGCCAGCCGAAGGGTCGCGCGGACGCGACTTCGGGATTGCCCTCGGTCGTCAAAGAACCTCGCGCGGCGCTTTCCTTTCGTCAGCAGGAATTGGTCTGTCATGATGAGGCGGCTTTTGACGGGCTCATCCGCGGCGACGGCTGCACTTGGGTCACGGTGCTCAAGGTCTACCCGCAGCGCGTCGGCCTGAAGGACGTGAACTCGTTCTTCGGTAATCTCCGTAACGGCCAGAAATACGAAGGCCTCTGGGGCTGTCTGGATGACGACAATACTGTCTGGTGGGGTGCGCGCAATGGACTGACCTTCGGGCGTTTCGACGTGAATAATCCTAAGCTCGTCGGACCGAAACTCGCCGAAGGCCGTTTCCATGTGCTCGCCGGTCGCCTGGGCGCCGGGCAGGGCGAAGTGCTCGCCGAGTTCTTCGTCAACGACCTGAAGGCCTGCACGACCGCGCGCTTTCCAATCAATCCCAAGGCTGATGCCTCCAAACTCGCCATCGGTCAGGAGCGTGACGCGATCCAGCATCCGGGCAAAGAATCCTTCGACGGTGAGATCGCGCGCTTCCTCCTGTGGAATCGCCCGCTGACGGATGCGGAGCTGAAGACGGTGTTTGAGAAGGTGAGATAGAGGGCTGAGTCGATTACAGAGGACAGAATCGATGTCTCGGGTAGGGCGGGCACTGCGTGCCCGCCGTTGAGCGGATCGAGATGCGGACCTCACCCGGCGAACGGCGGCCATGGCAATGGCCGCCCTACCTGAGGTAGCCGAATGGGGTAGGGACGTGATTGCCATCACGTCCGTGGGCGGACGGAGATTGGTATGGTCGAAGACTCTGCCCGGTGGTCGACCATGCTTTGTTCGACTCAGTACTCGATGCAGTCCTCTATCATCGACTCAGTCATCTCTTCTGCCGCGTCACTTTTTCTCCCCGAATGGGAAGGGCTTGAGCGGCGTCTTGCCTGCTTTGGCCGGGGCTTTCTTCGCGGCGGCCTTGGCGCGTTCGCCGATTGCATCCATAATTTTCTCGATGGTGTCGTTGGACAGACTCGGGGCGGCCTTGGTGACCGCGGCGATCTGGGCCTTGCGCAGGTCCGCCATGAGCGCCTCGAACTCGCCACGCATGCCTTTCTTCTCGTCGTTGGAAGCGAATTCAGCCTGCTTGCGCATCTCCTGTTGCTTGACCTTGAGTTCCATGACGGCGGCATCCCTTTGCGCGGCCGCGGCTGCGCCGCGGAATTTCTTCATGTCTTCGGCGGAGACGCCTTCGACGTCCGCGAGGAGCTGAGCGGGCGTCAGCGGCTTGGCTGGCTCGGCTTGGGGCACCGGGGCGGTGGGCTTGTCGGCGGGTGCGTCCTTCTTGGCCAGTTTCTCTTCCGCGATAGTTTTCTCGCGGGCCTTTTGCTGCGCTTCCTGTCCGCGCTTCTTCATCGTTTCTTCGATCGCGTTGAGGGTGAGCACCACGGCGTCTTTGCTCAGCGAAGGGTCATGCTTCAGCGCCGCATCTAACGTCAGCTTAACCAATATGTCGCGCGCGTTTTCGGCGTCGAGGCGCAGGTCTTCCGCTTCGTTGCGGCCTTTGGTGAAGCGGCCACGTTCCCGAACATCGTTCAAACGCGCGCGCGCGGCGACGATGGCTTCCTCTTGGTAGGTGGCCATGAGGGCTTGGCGAATCTTGGCGAGTTCGGCGTCGTCGACGCCGGCGACGGTCTCCGGAAGGACGTTGGGCCCCCGGGTCTGGCGGCCGGGCTGCTTGGCCGGCGCGTCGGAAGGGGAGTCGGCCGCGAAGCTGGCGAGGGCAAGCAGGGAGGTCAGGAGAAAGAGGGCAGAGCGCATGGTAAAGAAACACCGTAAGATGGAAAAGGTTCTGGGTGTTGCTAGTGATTGTGTCCCCCATGTCTTGGGTAGGGCGGGCTCTGCGTGCCCGCCGTTGAACCGATAGAGCTACGAACCTCACTCGGCGAACGGCGGCCATGGCAATGGCCGCCCTACCCATAATGGGTATTAGCGGTTGGCGGTTAGCGGTTGGGAAGGCATTCTCATCCAAGGGAGACTGGAAACCGGATGATTGGCTTGGGTATTGGGGTAGGGCGGGCTCTGCGTGCCCGCCGTTGAACCGATAGAGCTACGAACCTCACTCGGCGAACGGCGGCCATGGCAATGGCCGCCCTACCCACGTCCCCAAACAAAAGACCCCGGCGAACCGGGGTCTTGTTTAGTAAGGTAATCCGAAGATTACTTGGCTTCGGGCTTCTTGCCTTCGCCTTCGGGCTTCTTGCCGCCCTTGTCGCCCTTGCCCTTACCCTTAGCGCGGCCCGCTTCGATCGCCTTGAAGACGGACTCGAGGGAGGCGTCGGCCTTGAGCATGGCGGCCTTGACGGCTTCATCGAGTTCCTTGCGAGCGGCGGCGCCGGCCTTCTTCTCTTCTTCGGAGGCATCTTTGGCGATCGGCTTCACTTTGGCGAAGGCGGCCTTCACGGCAGCGTCTTCCGAGGCGGCTTTACGGGCGGCCAGGAATTTCTTCCAGTCGTCTTCGGAGACGGAATCAGGCTTCGGCTGGGCTTTCTTGCCGCCCTTGTCGCCTTTCTTGCCTTCGGCCTTCTTGCCCGGCTCGTCGCCCTTAGGGGCGTCAGGCTTGGGTGCGTCGACCGCGATGAGTCCCGCCGAGGTGATCAGGGCGAGGAGGAGTGCGAGTTTGAGTTTCATGGTTTGTTGGATTGGGGTGCACAGATGAAACCCCGCGGCGGAGCGAGAGTTGCAATGTCCGAAAATAAATTATGACACGATTCATCCATATTCATAGTCTTAATCTGGTCTTAAGGTTGGCATCCTGTGCGCATGACGCCCCTCCTGCTGCATCTCCCCCATGATTCGATAGTAATCCCGGCCGACGCCGCCGCCGACTTCTTGCTCACCAGCGAGGAGCTGCGCCAGGAGTTACTTCTGCTGACCGACTGGCATACGGCCGACCTTTACGCGGCGGATGCGAATCCGGTGGAAGTCGTGCGGGCCGAGGTGTCGCGGTTCGTTGTCGACGTGGAGCGCTTTCCCGACGATTGCGATGAGCCTTGCGCCAAGGTTGGCATGGGTGCGACGTATGTACGGACGTGCGCCGGCCAGCCGCTGCGCGTGTTGACGACGGAACGTCGCGCTGCGCTCATGGAACGCTATTACTGGCCGCATCATCGTAGGCTCGACGAAGCCGCGGCGGAACGGCTCGCCCGCTTCGGCCGTTGCGTGATTTTGGATGCGCATTCGTTCCCGACGGGCCCCTTGCTGACGCAGGTCGATTTCTCCGCGTCGCCGGAGATTGGGATTGGCACGCAAGCGGGGCACACCGCCCCGGAACTCCTGGCGTTGGCGGAGGATTTCTTTCGTCGTCATGGCTTCGTCGTCGGCGTGAACGTTCCGTTCAGCGGCACGATGGTGCCGAACCGCTTTTTCGGTAAAGACCCCCGCGTCCAATCGCTGATGATCGAAGTCCGGCGGGACCTCTATATGGACGAGGCCACGGCCGAACGCCACGCTGGCTTCGCACGCATTCAATCCGTCTTGAAGGAGTTTCGCGGCGAGCTCGTGCGCTTCGCGACTACTTGACGCCGGCGGCGGCTTCGCGGGCGGACTTTTCGACTTCCTCGCGAAGCAGGCCGAGCGCTTCTTTCCACATCGCTGCCATCTGAGGCACCACGGCCGCCTTGGCTGCATCATCCTGCGTCTTCCACTCACGCTCGGTTGCCTGCCACTGGGCGATAATTTCCTTCACGCGCGGCTGGGCGTTCCAGCGTTTGGAGGCGGCGTCAAAGACCGCCGGGTTCATCCGCTTCATATCCTGGAGCTCGCCCAAGCCCATGCGGACGATGCTTTCACGGCGGGTGTCGGGCGGCCGTGCGTCGGCGGAGATATCCTGTTTGGCGTCCAATATCAGGCCTTGGGCGCTACGGGGCGCTCCGACGGAGCGCGGGACAGGGGGCTTCGCCGAATTGATCGACTTAGCCGAACGGGCGGAGGTCGCCTTGGGCGCGGTTGCTTCGAACGAGAGCCAGATACCGGCGGCCGCGATGAGTCCGAGTACAATCAGCCCGACGAGCAAAGGTCGGCGGACGAGGAAATCTTTCATGCGTGGGACGGCGTGGCGGCAGACTGGACCTTACTGGAAGACGACGGGAGGGGCGGGGGCCGGGGCGGGTGCGGCGGGGGCGGTGCCAGGATTCACGCCGCCGGGACCGGTGATGGTTACGGTCGGGGCGGCGGGGGCGCCGGCGGCGGCCTGCTTAAGCATGCCGAGGCCGCGGGAGCGAATGGCCGAGAGCTCGTCCATGATGGATTGTTTCTGGTCGTCCGCGGCGCCACGGTATTGCGCTTCGAGTTCGCGCATGCGCCCGAAGTTAGCGCGGAATTCGTCGTTCGCCATTGCGGCACGGAAGGCATCGCCGATTTTTTGGCGGTCGCCACCAAACATATCATCGACGGCTTTCCGACCATCATCGCGCCAAGTGGCGAATTTCGCGTCGAGTTCCGCGACGGGCTTCGACTGCTTCACGAGATCCTTTTCTTCGACTTCTGTACCGACGTCGTCCTTGCGGCTGAGGTTAAGATTCTTGGCGCTTCGGCCGGCGCCTTTTTCTGAGCTCAGCTTACTGTAGGGCGAGCCGGTCTTCTTGGCGGAACTCTTCACCTTCGGGGCGTCTTCGGGTTGGGCCCATTGATAGACCGCATAGCCGACGCCGGCGACGAGGATGAAGCTAAAGATCACGAAGAAGCGGTTCGAGTTCATGGGGTTCTTTGTAAGGGATATAACTCCGCGACCAAGGCGAAGTTTCCGCCCTGGGGCGGTGGGCGGCTATTTCAGGCCTTCCGCGCGGGTTTTGACGTGTTCGAGCACCCGGCGTTGGACCATGTGGACGATTTCCTTGGTCCACAGGTTCCAATAGGCAGCGGGGGCAATGTTAAGAAGATAATGGCTTTCGCCGACCAGTCGGGTGCGGCCATCGGGCAAGGTGGTCAGCTTGAAGCCGCCTTCGAGGCTCGCGTAGGCGCTGTGCAGGTGGGCGGCGTCGATCGTCTGGCCGAAGAAGCCCAGTTCGCGCATCGAAGGGGGCGTCGAGAGTACCTTGAAGCGCAATTCCTGGCCGGGTTTCCAGACCGTGATGATTTCCGGCATGTCGCCCGTGCTCAGCTTGCAAAGGCGCGCCGCGCCGACGCCCTGGCCGTCGGTGACTGTGCCCATCGGATGAGCGACCCCGAACTGGAAGAGCAGGTTCTCGGTTTTAGGTAGGTCGCGGATGTCGTGCAGCTCCGCCCAGACGCGTGAGGCGGGCGCGTTAATCACCACTTCGCTCGAGGTGATATCCTCTAGCGGAGCAGGCGGATTCCAGCCTTCGAGCGCGACGAGCGCGACAATCGAAAGCCAGGCGGCGGATTGCAGGGTGCCGTCGGCGATACGCTGCTTGGCCAGGAAATAACCTGCGACCGTGCCGACGAACGCGAGGCCGGCGCCGATCGGCGCGGCCATGATGACGCAGATGATGCCTTCCATGGCCGTCGCGCAGAGGATGAGGATGATGGCGCCGATGAGGGTCATGGAAGCGCCGATCGCCTGGCCAAAGGTGCCGCCGGCGCGGCGGATGATCACGCCGCTGCTCACGCCGGTCGCGAAGGGCAGTCCGGCGAAGACGGCCAAGCCGAAGTAGCCGCCGGTCTTTTTTAGGCCGAGGGGCATCTTACCAATATCTTCCAAGTAGATGCATCCCCAGGTCAGGGCGAGGCAGGCGATAAACGCAAGGATGAAGGGCACGACGAGACGGCCGGCGACGGCCATAGGAGCCGCGGAATTCTTTTCCTGCTCATCGCCGGTGGCGGCGAGCCAGAGCGCCAAGCCCGCGCCAAGGAAGGGAACATGGATGAGCACAGCGAGCACCGGAGGCAGGCTCCAGTCAAGGGCCGCGGCGCGGCGGGTGGCGATGTAAGAGGCAAGTAAAGCGAAGCCTCCGGCGAGACCCAAAAGTAAAACGAAGGGCAAAATCTGATTCGTCACCAGCGCAGTGCCATTCGGATTCAGCGGGAGAACCCGGAAGATCAGTACCGCATGCGCGAAGCCCCAGGTGGGGAGCATCAGGAGGAGGGTCTGGAGGCGGCTAGGTTTCGTGAACATGGGTTCGAAGAGTCCGTCGTTGGCTTGGTCTTATTAGGATATGAATACTGTCCTGGCCCCGGCTGGTCGGAAGGACGAACTTCCCAGCCAGAGCGACATTAGGCCCACCGCGGGGTGGCGGTAGCGGTCCTGCTCAGGAAAAC
>CAXNEN010000056.1:0-8212 GCA_964201505.1 Opitutales bacterium | reverse complement strand
CCCGACGAACTCCTCCAGGCCATGGCGGCTTCCGGCAAGGCGCCGTTGATCCTCCGCGTGCGCCAGGGCGATCCAGTGGCTATCAAGGAATCGCTGGCCCTCATCGCGAATAAGAAGGCGGATGCGACCGAGCGCCTCAACCAGGTCCGCGTCTTCGGCGAAGTGCGCCACCCCGCCGCGCAGGCCACCTTACTCGCAATCGCCGCCTCCGCCGAATCCGCACCGCTGCGCAAGGCCGCGCTCATCTCGCTGATGACCTACGGTCAGCCTGAGGTCGGCACCCAGACCGTCGCTATCGTTGAGGCGAGCGTCGGCGACATTCGTCTCGCCGCATTGGCCCTGCTTGCTAGCCGCGCCGAGTGGTCGCAGCAGCTCTTGCAGGCCGTTAAGTCCGGCCGGATCGGCGCCAACACCGTCCCGCGCGATATGGTCGAACGTATGCGGCAGCACGAACCGAAGCAGCTGCAGTCGCTGCTGGCCGAACTCTATCCGGTCACGCCGACTGCCGGCGTAACGGATTTCATCGCCAAGATTGCCGACGTGGAAGCCAAGCTTAAGGCCGGCACGGGTAATCCCTATGCAGGCGAGCCCATCTACATGGAACGATGCGCCCCTTGCCATAAGCTCTTCTTCAAGGGGGGGAAGATCGGCCCTGAACTCACCGCGTACCAGCGTGACAACCTCGGCACGATGCTCATCAGCGTCGTGAATCCTAACATCGAGATTCGCGAGGGCTTCCAGTACTTCTCTGTCACCACGAACGACGGAAGGTCGCTCAGCGGCTTCCTGGTCGAGCGCGACGCCCAGATCCTGGTCCTCCGCGGATTGGAAGGGGAGGATATCACCCTGCGTCAGGCCGACATCCGCCTGCTCACTCCCATGGGACGAAGCCTCATGCCGGAAGGACTCCTCGACGGCATGGATCCCCAGCAACTGCGCGACCTGTTCGCTTACCTCCGAATCTCGCAGCCGATCAGTAAATAGCCGAAGTTAGGCTGGAACTTATAATCTTATTAGGTGTTAATTAAGTTGTACCCTATGAAGCACCTACCCTACGTCTGTCTCCTCACCCTCGGCTCGGCCTCCGCTTTCGCGGCTTCCGCTCCGTCCAGCCTCTTCGCCAGCAATGTCGAAGTGAGCTACGTCCAGCAGTCCACCGACGGCACCGCCGGCCATCTCAATGGCTGGGAGCTGTCCGCCACCGCCTACCTCGGCAGCTCCGATCTCTTCGTCAACGCCCAGACCTCGGTCGGCGGCGACCTGGGTAACGGCGCGGATGACGTCTCCCTTGGTTATCGCATCAAGAACGTCGCTTCGCTCGCTGACGTCGCCCTTACGGTCGGCTCCGATGAGACCTACGGCATCGCTCTCCACCGCGCCCTCGGCGGCGGTTTTGGCGCCTGGGCTTCGTACGAGAACAACGCCGCTGGCCATGATGTCAGCGTCGTCTTGAGCAAGTCCCTCACCAGCAACATCTCGGCCGACCTCGGTTACTCCTGGATCAGCCGCGACGCCCTCGCGGACCAGAACCAGTGGAGCCTCGGCGTCCGCTACAAGTTCTAAGCCTCGCTTAGCCTGAGAGCAAAGCCGTCGGCCCTCGCGGGTCGGCGGCTTTTTCTTTGGTTGGGTATCGCGCCTTAACTGACCAGACAGCGGGGTGAGACGGGGGCCCTGTCCTATAATCGATATGACCTTCACCCGATCTTCTTTGCTGGCTGGGTACTTGTTTTTGATCCGGTTGCTTTCGAACGATGCTTCGGCTCAACTGCTCGCGCCTGCTGCGCTGCACACGTTACCTGCTTCAAGGTGGAGCTAATCCGGTCATCCGATTTGGCCTCCGAAGAATCACGGATCTCCATTGCGTAGGATCGTTAGGGGCGGCGCCTTCATCGTCGCGTGCCCCGATGCGAGGATTGTCGAGGCGAGTTTTGTCGCCAACTAAAGGGGCGGGGAGGTGCGGTATTGAAAGTACGACGGTCTTTGGGGGGGACACGCCATCTAGCACGCCGATGACTGGGGGTTTTAATATATCACTTGCAATAATCGGCCCATCTGGCGGAATTGTTCCACCCGCATGGCACTTGGTCTCCATCATTCTCTCTTGGTTCCAATGACCCGCCTGTTCGCCGGCTCCGTCATGGGCGCACTCGGTTTGCTCGCCGCCGAGCCCGTTGTGCCGGTGCCGGCCAATATCCGCCCGTTCATCCAGAATCATTGCGTCGACTGCCACGATGCTGATTCCGCCCGGGCTGGTTTCCGCATCGATTTACTTAGCGCTGATTTTACGGCCGGGAATAATGCCAGCCTCTGGAAAGAGGTGATGGATAAAATCAATGGTGGCGAGATGCCGCCGAAGAAGAAGCCTCGTCCCGACGCCAAAGAAGCCTTTCGCGTGACCTCGTGGGTAGCTCAGCAGCTGAATGAGACCACTAAAATTGCGCAGGGCGCGGGCGGCCGCGTGCCGATGCGTCGGATGAACCGGGTCGAATACGCCAATACCGTCCGCGATATTTTTTCCCTCGAGGAACATTTCGCCCGCCGCATTGAGAAGGAATTGCCGTCAGACGGTGAGGTCGGCGGTTTTGATCGTGGCGGAGCGAGCTTATTCATGGACGAGGGGCAGCTCACCCGGTACATGGCTGTCGCCGATCTGGTGCTTGATGAGGCAATCTTCATCGAGAAGCCGGATGTGAAGAAATTTACTTGGAATGCCTTGAACGAAAAGCATGTGCATGGCATCAATGCGGCCAGCAAGGACGCGACTGGTGAGGTCATAGACACGAACCCGCCGCCTGGAGTCGTGGCGACATTCAAAGAACCTTTGTCCAAAATCTCCGTCGACAAGGGTCTTGATGTGAATCAGTCGACTGGAAAGGTGAATCGTTACGTGCCCCACGGACCGTTCTATTGGACGGCCAAGAACGGAGGGATTGAATACCTTGCAGGCGAAATTGGTTGGCCGGCGGGCAACCTGCGGATTCCTTTCCACGCCGAAGATTGGGGGAAGAAGGGCGTGAATCGGGATGGCTGGTATCGTTTCCGCATCAAGGCGGGTGCCTTCAAAGGGGGGGGCAAGGAAGAACAGAAAGAGGTGAGGCTGTTCGTGGAGTATGGTTTGGGTAGCCCGATTGAGGTGGTGCAGAGTGCCGTGATCGATGCCCCGTTAGACGCCCCGAAGGAATATGTTTTCATGATGTACCTGCAGGCCGGCTCTCCCGGGATGTTTCGGAGTTGGCGCATAGGCTGGGACAATGGAAAAAAAGATGTCGTCATCCCGAACCCTCTGTACCGGGACGTGCAAGCGAAGCCGGCGATCCTCGCGGACTGGTTAGGTCGCGCCATCGGGGAGAAAAAGCCGGCCGAGTTCATCGCCGATTTGAAGAAGCAGTCAGAAGTGGCGTTGGTCGCCGCCCTGGAGAATCGAAAAAATTTCGCCGGACCAATGTGGATATATGATCCCAAGTTCGATATCGCAAACCGTCCCCGGCTTTGGATTGGTGAAATGAACTGGGAAGGTCCGATTGTGGAATGGCCGTCTAAGGCTAGGCAGACATTATTCTTCGCCGGCGAAGGGCGTGCGGACGATGCTTACCTCCGCGAAATTTTCGCCCGCATTGTACCGATTGCCTATCGTCGCCCGGCCGCAGCCTCGGAAATCGAACGAATGGTGACCTGGACGCTTAAAAATAAAGCTGCTCGTGCCCTGACGTTTAATCAGGCCGTGCGTGAAGGGGTGAAGAACCTGCTATGCTCACCGGCGTTCTTATACCTCGGCAGCGAAAGTCAGGTGGCCGCTCCCTCGGCCGCTCCCGCTACAGGCCCGAAGCCCATTAATGATTGGCAATTGGCTAGCCGTCTCTCCTACCTGCTTTGGAGTAGCGCGCCAGACCAAGAACTATTCAAGTTGGCCGCCGCCGGCAAGTTGCACGATCCCTCGGTGATGCGGGCGCAGGTTAAGCGCTTACTGGCAGATCGCCGGTCGACAGAGTTTGTCCGTAATTTTGCCGGCCAATGGTTGAGCGTTCGTAATTTCGAAAACGGTAATCCGCCGAGCCGGAATTTCTATCGTCAGTATGATGATGCTTTGCGGGATAGCTCGAAGCGTGAGCCGCTGGAATTCTTCCAAGAAGTCCTTCAGAAGAACCTCCCCCTCACCAACTTCCTTGATAGCGAATTCTTAGTCATCAATGAACGGCTAGCCAAGCATTACGGGATTGAGGGTGTGGTTGGGGAGAACTTCCGGCGAGTTCCCGCTCCGGCCGATGGTCGTCGTGGCGGTGTGCTGGGTATGGCCGGCTTGATGACCTTTCTGGCGGATGGCACACGTACGCTTCCCGTTCGTCGCGCCACCTGGGTGCTGGACAAGTTGTGGAATCAGCCCGTGCCGCCGCCCCCCCCTAATGCAGGCGAACTTCCGGCGATCAAGGGTCGGCAACAGCAGACGGTGCGCGAACGTCTCGATCAACACCGCCTTTCCGAGAACTGCGCGAGTTGCCACACACGCGTCGATGCCTTCGGCTTGGCCTTGGAGAATTATGACGCCGTCGGTATGTGGCGCGATCGCCAGAACGGGGAGGGGATGCAAGGCGACAAGGGTTCTCCCTTGCTGGATGTGAGCGGCCAGCTCCCCGATGGCAGTGCTTTCAAGACCGTGCAGGAGTTTAAGGCTGCCTTGCTTGTCCAGAAGAAAGTCTTCGCCCGGGCCTTCGTCGAAAAATTCCTCTGCTACTCCCTCGGTCGGCCAATCGTCTACGGCGACCACGTCGTGGTCGATCAAATCACCGCGCAGGCGGCCGCCCATGACTATCGCCTGCAGGAAGTGATCCAGGCGACCGTCGCGAGTTCCCTTTTCCAAACACAATAACCCGCCACCCCTTCTCATGAATATCCAAAGCAACTCCTGGCTCATGTCGCGCCGCACGCTCATTAAGGGCCTCGGTGCAACGATCGCCTTGCCTTGGCTGGAGGCCATGAGCCCGAATGCGAAGAAGATCACCACGGCCGGATCGATGGCCGACGGTGAGATTCCGCGCCGGAGTATGTTCACATATTGGGGCCTGGGTTTGGAGATTCGCCACTTCACGCCGACCGATACCGGCAAGAATTACACGATGACGCCCACGTTAGCCCCGCTGGCAGCGTTTAAGGATGACATGACGGTCCTGACGGGTCTGACGGCGTATTCTGGCGGCCACGGCTCCTGCAGTGTTTTACTCACGGGGCTGAATACCATCCGCAACGCCAAGACGTTAATGTCGGTCGATCAGCAGATCGCAGCCCATCACGGTAACTCCACGCGGTTCCCTTCGCTCGTCTTGGGGACGGCACGCGAAACGGGTTTCGGTAGCCCCGAACCGAAGACCCTATCTTGGAGTCGTAACCACACGCCCATCACCCCAGAGAACCGTCCGGAGGTACTTTTTGAAAAGCTCTTCGGCAGCGAGAACAACACCACGCTGGCGGCCGCCAAGCAGGCGCTCGCGCAACGCGGCAGTCTACTCGATTCGGTCAGGGAGCAGGCGGCCACGTTGCAGCGTAATGTCGGCAAGGAAGACCGGGCCCGCCTCGACCAGTATTTTACTTCGATTCGTGATCTGGAGGATCGGATCAAGATCGAAGGTGAATGGATTGACC
This sequence comes from Opitutales bacterium, assembly GCA_964201505.1. Lineage (GTDB taxonomy): Bacteria > Verrucomicrobiota > Verrucomicrobiia > Opitutales > UBA953 > UBA953. The sequence continues at coordinate 2,578 of CAXNEN010000056.1, read as the reverse complement.
GCCCCAGGCCCAAGGTGGCCCGTCCAGATTTCGGGTCACACTCCACACGCGAGCGCATTGCTAATGATGGCCGCGGTTATTCTGAGTACACCCGCCTGATGTTTGATATGGTCGCGCTCGGCTTCCAGACCGACAGCACGCGCGTCGTCACCCACATTCCGCGCACGGAACGCGATGAAGCGCGCTGCTATGGTTATAAGACCAACAGCAAGTGGGACCTTCACACCCTGACCCACCACAATGAACAAGAGGACAAGTTGGTTTTCTGGCGTCAGATTGATGCGCTCTATATGGCTGAGTGGGCCTACTTTCTTGGTAAACTTAAATCGGTCAAGGAAGGCCACGGCACCTTACTGGATAACACGATGGCAGCCTGGGGCACCACCAATGGTGGCTACGGCGCCCACGACTCCACGTTGTTGCCGTTGATTCTCTGCGGCGGTTCGGCCCTCGGCCTCAAGCACCAGGGTCACTTGGTGCAGAAGGATGTGCCGCTGGCGAATGTCTGGCAGACCGTCGTAAGTCGTATCGGCATGCCTTTACCGACCAACTTCCAGGGTGGCGTGGCGACCGGTGTCGTGAAGGAGCTGATTTAACCGCCAATTGTGGTCGGAAGCTGTGGCGACCGTTAAGTTTGCGCCTGCCTGCCTGCTTGCAATTACCGGCCTGATACCTGTCCTAGGCGTACCTTTATGAATTTACCCCGTCCGCTGAGGGTGGTTTTTCTTTACCTATTATGGCTTGGGCTTAGCCCCTTGCCGGTGGGTGCCGAAGCCATCGCCCCCGCGGACTTACGCACGCTCCCGGGCTTCAAGGTCGAATTACTCCGCGCGGCCGATCTCGCAACCGAAGGCTCTTGGATCTCGATTATTCAGGATTCGAAGGGGCGCTTATTATTGGGCGGCGAGCGTCGTGATCCGATCACCCGTCTGACTTTGCAGGACGGTAAGGTGATTTCCGCCGAGAAGTTGAAATTACCGCTGAGCGAGGTGATGGGGATGCTCTTCGCTTTCGACAGTCTTTATGTTCATGCCCATGGCCGGGATGCGGCTGGTCGGGAAATCTATGGTCTCTTCCGCTGCCGTTCGACGACGCCTGAAGACCAGTTTGATAAGGTCGAGCTGCTGCGCGAGTGGCGAGGCGGCGGCGGTGACCATGGCGCCCACACCATCCTCCTGAACCCTGACGGGCGCCACCTTGATATCCTGTGCGGAAATTTCTGCGACATCCCGACAGACCTATTGCCGAGTTCGCCCCATCGTAACTATGCCGACGACCTCGTGCTGCCGCGTTCGGAGGACGCCAATGGCTTCGGCGCCGGCCGCAAGCCGCCGGGCGGCTTCATCGTGCGCATGGACCCGGACGGTACGCACTGCGAGCTCGTCGCCAGCGGTCAGCGGAATACCTACTCGGTAGCTCGTAGTCCCGACGGGGAGTTATTCGGTTTCGATAGTGATTTCGAAGGCGACTGGGGGTTGCCTTGGTACCGACCGATTCGGGTCTGCCATCTGACCAGCGGTTCCGATTTCGGCTTCCGCGAAGGGGCCGGTAAATGGCCTGAATACTATCCGGACAGCCTGCCGGGCGCGGCGACCGTGGGCATCGGTTGTCCGACCGGCGTCGCTTTTGGTGCTGGAGCGAAATTTCCGGCTAGATACCAGAAGGCTTTCTTTGTCCAAGATTGGAGTTACGGGCGTATTCTCGCCGTCCATCTTCGTCCGGAAGGCTCCAGTTACGTCGGTTCAGTTGAGAGTTTTCTCGTTCCTAAGGCCTTAGCGGAGAAAAAGGGACGATCCCCGTTCAATCTTACCGCGTTGCTGATCGGCCAGGACGGCGCGATGTATTTCACGCTCGGTGGTCGGCGCACGGCGGGCGCCCTCTACCGCCTCAGCTATGTCGGCGAGGAGTCCACCCAGCCGATTGTGCTGCGTGACGAAAAGGGCTCGGTCGCTCGAGCGCTTCGGCGTCAGCTGGAAGCTTTCCATGATCATATTGACCCGAAAGCCTTGGGAGTTCTCTGGCCCCATCTCGGTTCGGAAGATCGTTTCCTACGTTATGCTGCGCGCATCGCTTTGGAGCGTCAGCCGTTGACCGAGTGGAAGGCCCGCGCTTTGGCCGAGACTGATGCTCAGGCGGCGTTGACGGCCCTTCTGGGTCTCGCCCGAATGGGGGCCGATAGCCGTGAGCCTTGGCAGGCCTTGCGGAAATTCCCGTTAGGTGCGCTGCCGACCGAGTCGCTGCAGCTGGAGAAGCTCCGCGTCATTCAGGTCGCGCTCAGCCGCGGGGCCTTACCGACGCCCGAATTAGCTGGCGCCTTGGTCGCTGAGCTCAGTCCTGCTTACCCCTCCAAATCGGTCGCGCTCAATCGTGAGCTGTGTCAGGTGCTCTTGGCCCTCAAGGCCCCAGGGACCATCGAGCGTACTTTGGATCTGCTGGCTTCGGCCGTGACGCAGGAAGAGCAAATCGGCTACCTCTTTCACCTGCGCACCATCTCCGCGGGTTGGAGTCCGGCCTTGCGTCGCCGATACCTTGGTTGGTGGACGAATCAGCCAAAGCCCGGCCGCCATGCGCCTGAATT
>CAXNEN010000055.1:0-8214 GCA_964201505.1 Opitutales bacterium | reverse complement strand
AGGCGCCTTGTAGCTAATCTCGATTGGGTCCTTAGGGTCGAGGCCGACGACGGAGCCGTCCTCGACGAAGACGGTCGGCACGCGGTCGCCGGTGGCGGCCATGATGAAGGAGTAAGTGAAGCCAATCTGATTAGGCGACGGGTCAATCTTCTGATTCCAGTTCACGTCGCCTGAGCCGAGGCCGAGGTGCCATTTGCCGACCACGCCGGTAGCGTAGCCGAGCTGGGCGAGGCTGGCGGCCATCGTCGGGCGGCCGGGCTTGATGATGAGTCGGGCATCGCCGGGCAGGACGCCGGTGCCTTGGCGGCGCCAGGCGTATTCGCCGGTCAGTAAGGAATAGCGCGAAGGTGTGCACGTCGCCGAGGTGCAATAACCTGAGGTGAAGCGCGTGCCCTGCGACGCCAGCTTATCGAGGTGAGGGGTCGGAATCACCTTCGCACCATAGCAGCCGAGGTCGCCCCAGCCGATGTCGTCCGAGTAGAGCAGGACGATGTTGGGCGGGCGCTTATCCGCCGCAAAGACGGAGAGGACAAAAGACAAGGCAACCAGGGGCAGGAGGCGCATGGGCTTCTAGTAAGCCAGCAGGCGGCAGAAATAAAGCCCGCAGATGGGCCGCGCGCACCCCTTGCTTGCAAAACCTGTGCTTAACGCCCAATCAGAAGGTGAACATGCGTTTCGCCAAATACCACGCTCTCGGCAACGACTACCTCGTCCTCGAGCCGAAGGATTGCCCTACTCTCTTTTCGCCCGAAGCCATCCGCAAAGTCTGCCACCGTCACTTCGGCCTCGGCTCGGACGGCATCCTCTTCGGCCCGATCGAACGCACTGACGGCACCTTCGGGCTCCGTATCCTAAATCCTGATGGCTCCGAGGCTGAGAAATCCGGCAACGGTATCCGCATCTTCTGCCGCCACCTCCTCGAGACCAAGCGCATCCAGGAAGGTCAAGAGTTTCGCCTGCACACCATCGGTGGCATCGTCCGCTGCGAAGTCTTCGACGGCGGCAACCGCATCCGCGTCGAGATGGGCAAGGTCTCTTTCCGCGCGCCGGTCATCCCGCACGTCGGTGCTGACCGCGAAGTCCTCGGCGAAGAGATCACCGTCCTCGGAAAGACCTTCAAGTACTGGGCCGCCACTGTAGGTAACCCGCACTGCGTGATCCCGGTCGACGACCTCACGCCTGACCTCGCCAAGACGTACGGCCCTCATCTCGAGGTGCACCCCAATTTCCCGAACCGCACCAACGTCCAGTTCATGCAGATCATCGACCGCAAGAATGTGCGCATCGAGATCTGGGAACGTGGCGCCGGCTACACGATGGCCTCCGGTTCCTCCTCTTCGGCTTCGGCCGCCGTAGCCCGCAAAATGGGCCTCGTTGACGCAGATTTAACGGTTAATATGCCGGGAGGTCAGATTATCATTGGCATCGGCGATGATTATTCCATCGTGATGACAGGCCCGACGACCCCCGTAGGCATCTTCGAGATGCACCCTGGAGTCCCGGTCCAAGACGTCGCCGTCTAGGCGAACCGTCTTCCCACTAGGTTTTCCTCCTTTGGCGCGTCCTTTCGGACGACGCTTTTCACCGCACACCCTCACCATGGCGCCGCGTCAGCCGTTGCCCAACATCTCCGAAGACGATCTCATCGATCTGGCTGGCGGGGCGACCGTGCTTCTCGCCAAGGAGCTGGTAGCCAAGGGAAAGGTGAAGAAGGCCCTCTGGACGCCCCCGGTCGCCGAAGCCCTCGTCGACGACGGCAAGGAGTCACGCGAAGCCCGCTGGAATCTCCGTTCGGTCACCTTCCAGCGCAACGAGTGCGGCTGCGAGGTCTCGGTCGGCCGAAGAAAACTGTGCGTGCACTCCGTGGCCGCTTACCTCGTGCTTGCGACCAAGGAGGGTTATATGAAGCCCGAGACAATGGCGCCGCCCAAACCGGCCGCACCGCCCGGTAAACCGGCGACGGCGACCACGACGAAAGAAAAGACGGCTGATACGAAGAAGGAAAAGTCAAAAGAAGCGGAAACGACCCCGGCAGGACCCCGGCTCAAATCCCTCACTCTCTCAGAAAAACGCGGCACGCCCATCGAAGTGCGTTTCATCGTTCCGCCCAACATCGTCACCGCCGCTGCGCGCGACGAGATCATCTGCCGCCTCGAGCTCCGCGTCGACGGCGCCCAGGTCGCGCCCGAGAACCTCGACCGCAGCAAGGCTTGGACCATCGAGCCGGACACGGTCTTCTTCCTGGCGATTCTCGAGAACCTCTGCCACGGCAAGCTCCAGGGCATCCTCCCCCTCACTCGCCGCCATCTTCGCCAGCTCCTCGCCATCGGCAAGGGCCTGAAGATCTTCCGCATGGCCAACGCGCCGGAAACCGCGCTGGCATGGGATGGCGACCAGCTCGACAAGGTCCACGAACACCTCGACGAACCCGCGCCGACGCCGCAAACCAACGCCGCCGGCGAAGCCCCCGACGATGGCCCCGAAGAGCAGGAAGTCCGCTCCCAGGAACGTGGCCGCGACGACCGCCCGTGGGTCGACGGTTCGATGAAGTGGCTGCGCATCCGACTCCCTCAGCAATCCTCCGGCCCGGTTGCCGAACTCCGCGACATGCTTCAGCGGAGTGGCTTCACCCTCGAGACCACCACCCGCGAATGGTACCTCGCCGGCACGATTCAGGTGCTCAACTTCCTCGCCCGGCATCACAAACTGCTGATGACGGACAACGGTGCGTTCTTCACGCACAATCTCTCACACTCCCTCCGCAACGTCGACCTTGCTAAGGCGAAGTGCGACGCGTCCGAAGAGAGCGGTGGCTTCCGCTTCGCCATCGGCATCGACCCCGAAGGCAAGTCCCCGAAGGTCATCCAGGAGGCCCTCTCGAGCGGCCGCATGTTCTTCTACACCGACCAGGGCCCGCGCCTCATCACGCCGGAGCTGATGGAGTCGATCCGCAATGCCCAGCGCCGCATCACCGGTGAATCCAAGCGCGACGTCGACCTCGATCTCAACCTTAAGATCGGGTATGCCGACCTCGCTAGCGCCGACGCTATCGCCGAGGAACTGCAGGCCGCTTTCGCGCCGCCCGAGACCTGGAGCAAGCGCTCCTCGGCGATCCGCAACCTTTCGAAGCTGCAGCCCGCACCCATCCGCGAGGAGCTCCGCACGATACTCCGTATCTATCAGCAGGTCGGGGTCGCCTGGCTCTGGCACATCCATATTAATTCGCTCGGAGGCCTCCTCGCCGACGAGATGGGCCTCGGCAAGACCGTGCAGGCCTTGGCGTTCATGGAAGCCCTGCGCCAACACCGCCCCGAAGACGGCCCCTGTGTCGTCGTTTGCCCGGCCTCGCTCGTCGAGAACTGGCGCCGCGAAGCCCGCCGCTTCACCCCTTCGCTCAAGGTCCTCGCCCACCACGGTCAGAACCGCTTCACCGCGCAGGAATACCTGCAGCGCTTCGATCTCGTCATCACCTCGTACGGCACCCTTTCCCGCGATATCGCGGCGTTCTCGCTCATCACCTGGGGCGCCGCGATCTGCGACGAAGGCCAGAATATCAAGAACTCCCGCGCCCAGGCCGCCAAGGCGGTCAAGCAGCTCGTCGCGAAGGGTCGCTACATCCTCACCGGCACGCCGGTGGAAAACTCACTCGAAGACCTGCGCTCGCTCTTCGGCTTCCTGATGCCGGGCTACCTGCCTAAGCCCGAGGAACGCATCCAAGCGGAAGAACGTAAGTGGCACGACGACCGTCTCCTGCAGATGGCTGCCCCTTACATCCTGCGCCGCTCCAAGATCGCGGTCGCCCCCGAACTGCCCGCAAAAATCGAGCAGATCGTCTACTGCGACTTCGAGGACAACCAAAAGAAGATCTACGACGAGTACCTCGAGTCCACGCGCAAGGAGATCTTCGAGATGGAAATGGGCGGCGCCACGCAGGCCCGCATCCAGATGGCGGCCTTCAACCAACTCCTCCGCCTCCGTCAGATCTGCGCCGACCCGCGCATCCTCGATCCGAAGATGGAAGAAGCCGACTCGGCGAAACTACAGGCCTTCCTCGAACTCGTCGAAGAATCCAAGGACGCTGGCCACCGCATGCTGGTCTTCTCGACTTTCGTCACCGCACTGCAACTTCTCAAGACAGCCCTCGAGGACCGCGACGTCCCTTACTGCTACCTCGACGGCTCCACCAAAGACCGCCAGGGCGTGTGCGACACTTTCAATTCCACCCCCACCATCCCGGTCATGCTCATGTCCCTTAAAGCAGGCGGCACGGGTCTCAATCTGACGGGAGCCGATACGGTCATCCATTTCGACCCCTGGTGGAACCCCGCCGCCGAAGCCCAGGCTACCGACCGTGCCCACCGCATCGGCCAGACCCGGACGGTCACCAGCATCAAGCTGATCGCCGCCGGCACCATCGAAGAACGCGTCATGGAACTGCAAAAGTCCAAGTCTGAGATGTTGCGTAAGCTCCTGACCGAATCAGACTCCGTTTCGTCCGCCCTCAGCCTTGACGTCATCAAGGACCTCCTCCGCAAGGACTAACCCCATGCTTTCCACCCTCATTCGCCGCAATAAATCTAGGAGCGAGATGTCGTTCCTGGAGCACCTCGACGACCTCCGAATCTCAATGATTCGGGTCGTGACTGTCTTCGCCATCGGCATGGTCACCGCCCTGATTTTCTATCGCGAGACCCCCGCGCTGCTCAACATGCCGCTGGAATGGGCCAAGCACCCGGAAACCTCCCCGCTCGCCTTCGCCTTGGGCCAAGCCGGTCCCGGACTCGTCAACATGGGGGAACTCAAGGAGTTCACCTTCATGGGCGTGTGGAAGGTCCTCATGTACGCCGGCTTCGGCGTCGGGGTCGCCCTCTCCTCCCCGGTCTTCCTCTACGAGACGGCCCGCTTTGTCGGCCCAGCCCTCACCGATCGCGAAAAGACCGGACTCATCCCCTTCTGCGGTGCCGCCCTCGTCCTCTTCCTCTTGGGAGCGGCGTTGGCGTTCTACTGGCTGAGTCCGATGTCGATCCAGATCTGGCAGCAATTCGCGGAAGGCATGAAGATGGAGGTGACTTGGCAGGCGTCGGATTACTACGCTTTCGTGGTCATGATGTGCCTGCTGACGGGCCTGACTTTTCAATTCCCCCTCGCGCTGATCGTCCTCATGTGGCTCGAACTCGTCCGACCCAAGACCCTGCTCAAGTCCTGGCGCGGAATGCTGGTCGGCATCATGTTGCTCGTCGCCCTCATCACCCCAATCGCTGAGCCAATTTCGCTCCTGGTGATGACCGGCGTGCTCTTCGGCTTCTACCTCGCCGCCGTCGCGGTCGGCACCTTCATCGTCCGACGCAAACGCGTCGCCCGTGGCGATAAGCCCAATCCAGAAGACGACGACCTCCCGGACGACGATGAGGATGACTCCTCGTATCAAGACGACTCTCGTCCGAAGCCCCGGAAGCCAGTGACCCCTTCCGACAGCAGCCCAGCGACGGTCAAGCCGAAGTCCACCCCGCCCCCGGCGGAAGGCGACCTTTCCTCCCTCGACTAATCCCATGATCATGCGACTGTTCCTCGCCCTCTTGGCCACCGCCTTATCGACCTCGGCCCAGACGAGTGCTTTCGGGGTAAAAGCCACCCCTGGAGCGCCGAAGGGCATCACGAAAGTCGTCGAAGAAGAAGTCGATAATTCGGTAGTGATCACGCCCTTTCGGGAGGCCCCCTCGCCTGCGACCAAGCTCACCCGGACTTTCCAGGTTTCGAAGCTGAATAAGGTCGGTTTCACCGAAACGACCAAGGAACTCCAGCGACTCTTCACGGCCTTCACGGCACAACGTATCGTCGATAGCTCTCCGGCCGGCTCAAGTAAGGCGACTGGTCACGTCACGGCGGTCAACTACGCGCTCCTGCAGGACCTCGGCGACAACCGCTTCCTCGCGAAGGCCGCCTGGCCCGCCGACGACTCCAACGAGACCCTCTCCGCCGGCGTCGATACGATGGCGATCCTCCTCCTCGATAAGCCCGCCAAGGTCGGCGACACCGGCAAGCTCACCGGCATGCACGTCGGCACGGTCTCCCTTCTCTTCACGGCCAACTATCCGCCGCTCGCCGGCAAGCGTCTGACGCTGCGCCGGGAAGCCTTCGTCGAATGCGCCACCCTCGAAGACTCGCCGGCCGCCCTCCTGAAATTCGTCGAGGCCGTCAACGCTGGCGCAGACCATAGCGTGCTGACCTACGAGCAAGCCGCCTGCAAGAAGTGCGCCGGACTTGGCTTCACCCGCGAACCGCAGAAAGGCCAACTGGACAAGCGCATCGACTGCATCGATTGCGCTAAGACCGGCAAGGTCAGCGTCGCCAGCGAGACGAAGTTCGTCCCGTAAGCAGACTTAGGGGGTCTTCTCGCATCCTGCGCTTGCGCAAGGGCTTTTTCGTCCGCACATTGCGGCGTGTCCTCCCCGCTGCACCTTGGCCTTGAAGCCCATTTCGCGGCGCTCGAGAAATTCCTCGCGGCGCAGGAACTCGCCTTCGAGCCAGAAGTCCGTCCGATGGTGCGCGACGTGCTCGCCCATCCGGGCAAGCGTCTCCGTCCCTTGCTCGCTTTCGCATCGGGCGCCGGCGGTCCGCCCCCCGACGCCCTCGTTCGCGGCGCCGGCATCATCGAGCTGGTCCACCTAGCCACGCTCGTGCACGACGATGTCCTCGACGGCGCCGACACCCGCCACGGCAGCGATACGCCGAACCGCACCCACGGCGCCCACGCGGCCGTGCTCTTCGGTGACGCGCTCTTCGCCCACGCCCTCGTCCTCGCCGCCGATCACCCCACCCCAGAACTCTGCCGCATCGTCGCTCGGGCCTCGCGTGAAGTCTGCTCCGGCGAAGTCTGCCAGACATTCTCCCGCGGACAGGAAGACCTTTCCCTCGAAGATTATTACCGCCACATCCGCCTGAAGACGGCGGAACTCTTCGAAGGCGCCTGCCAAGCCGGTGCGCTTCTGGCGGGCCGCCCGCCGGAACACATCGCCGCTTGCTCCCTCTTCGGACGTCATCTCGGCATCGCCTACCAGATCTACGACGATTTGGTCGACCTGCTGCAGGATGACACCAAGGCCGGCAAGACCCTCGGCACCGACGCCGCCAGCGGCAAGCTGACCTTGCCGATGTTGCTCGAGCGCGGCCGCTCTGGCAAAGGCTTCCTCACGGCTCTCCGCGCCGGCGGCGACGCCCGCGTGCTCATCTCCGCCGAAGCTTGGCGCGAAAGCTTCCGTCGGCTCGATGCCGAGATCGCCGCGGCCGAGCAGTCACTGGAACCGATTGCCGGATCCCCTTCGCCCTTCTTCCTGCTTCGACTCACGGCCTTCCTGCGCGAAGCCGCGGCGCGACTCGCGCCGAAGGCATGAGAATCTTCCGGACGACCGCTGCCGAGCGTCTGGCGCTGACCTTCGTGCTCGGCTGCCTCGCCGCCGCTACGGGCCTGTTGCTGCTCTGGCGCTCCCTCTAATCAGGGAATGAACCGCTTCGGGTCGAAGCCACGCGCCTTCAAGGCCGCGCGCAGGTCGTCGATGTTTACCTTGTCGCCCGGCTTTACCCCGAAATGCCCAAACCACCCAGCACGCATTTCAATCGCGAAGCGGACCTGATCCGATGAAGAAGCAGTGGTCTCGGTGTCGCCGGCGGTCATGGTCTTGACCTCAAGCACGGTGCCGTCGCGCGCGATGAAAGCGATATCGAGGTCCAACGGAGTATCCTTCATCCAGAAACGCATCTGCGTCTCGGATTCATACATGAAGGCCATACCCTCCTCATCGGTGAGTTTGGCCGTCCCCATGAGGCCACGGGCCTTCTCGAGGTCGGTCGCGGCGAGGCGCAAACGGCCGAGCACTTGACCCATGCGGATTGGGAAACGGGTCTCAATGCCCAGCTCCGCCGTCGGAGCGACGGACGGCTGGCGGCTGTCGCAGGCGACAAGCGCCAAACCTAGGAAAAGGAAGAGCGACCGAATCATGGCGGAGAGTGTTCCTGCGATTGCCTCGGTGGCAAGATTCGCTTGCTTCAACGCATGGAACGCGACCCTCAGGCCCACTGGCTCGAGACCGAGACGGCCCTGCACTACGCCCGTTCGGCGGTCCGCGTGGGAATCTGGGCTTCCGAACGCGTACTCATCGAGCGGCATTTTTCCGAGTCTCACCGAATTCTCGAACTCGGCTGCGGCGGCGGGCGGGT
>CAXNEN010000054.1:0-8374 GCA_964201505.1 Opitutales bacterium | reverse complement strand
ACCGGGAGTGCCGGCGCCATCCGCCCCGAGGGACGGAAAAGACTAGGAAGAATTACTTCTTCTTAGCTTTGGTGGCCTTCTTGGCGCTCTTCTTAGCAGCAGCCTTCTTTTTAGCCATAGGTGTGTCCTTTTTTTGGATCGTTGTTGGGTTTGAGGGCAGCGCCTGAAGCGCCACCCTGACGATTCGCCCCACGCTCACCCGGGCGTTGCGCGCCTGGCGGGTGATACGAGTACGGAGCTCCGACGGTACGCGGAAAGAAACTTGGCGGGACCGAGTGGTCTCCAGAGAAGGACGGGAGTCGTCGTAACGATCGAGCGCGTGGCGGATTGCTTCGCTCAAGGTGCTCAAACCGGACCGATGCTGAAAGGCGACCACTTCGGAGTGGAGCTTCGGGGGAAGCGACACGGTGATGAGACTTTCGCTCGGGGTTTCGGTTCGGTTCGTCACGTTGCGGTTAACTCTTGATAAGATACATAGGTATAACCCGCGCTTGCGCAAGAGGAAACTTTCATGTCACGGGAACGTCTCCGACGACGCGTAAAAAATCTGTTCGCACGACAGCTCGTAAAGGTGAATCCGATACGGTCGGAGGCCGTGCGAGCAGTTGACCGAAGCGATGCGCGACGACAGGATGACGTCATGAGCGAACGGACGCACAAAGCGGAACACGAAGCGCCGGGCGAATGGCGAAAACTCGCCTTCCTCGCGGCCGTGAGCGGCGCTTTAGGCCTGCTTTCATTGGTCGCGGAGCAATTCGGCGATACCGGTTCGACTTGGGCGCTCATCCTCATCGCGGGCTCCTGCCTCGCCGGCGGATGGGACGCCGCCATCGATGGATGGGCGGCGCTGAAGGAGCGGCGTATCGACGTCCACCTCCTGATGATCGTCGTGGCGGTCGGCGCCTGGATCGTCGGCGCCCAGTGGGAGGGAGCCCTGCTTCTTTTTCTCTTTTCGACCGCCGGCGCCATCGAACATTACGCGATGGACCGCACCCGCGGTGCCATTGACACCCTCCTCGACAAGTCGCCGAAACGCGCCCGCCGACTGAGTCCGGACAACGCTGAAACCGAGGTGCCGGTGTCCGAACTCCTCCCCGGTGATCGCATCGCCATCCTGCCCGGCGAACTGGTGCCGGCAGACGGCAAAGTCCTCTCTGGCGAGAGCGCGGTGGATGAGTCGAACCTCACTGGCGAAGCAAAACCTGCCTCTAAACAGGCTGGTTCCGAGGTCGCCGGGGGCACGCTCAACTCCTGGGGCCGTCTGATTATCGAAGTAACGCGGGCAGAACGAGACAGCGCCCTACAACGTATCGTCCGATTGATCCGCGAAGCACAAGACAGCAAGGCGCCGGCCCAGCGAGCCATTGATAAGTGGGGTGACGCCTACGCCATCTTCACGCTCTCCGCTTCAGCCCTCTTCTTTCTCTACCTGCAGTTCACCGCCCCCGACGGCGTCCGTGAGGCCTCCCCTCTCTATCGGGCCATGACGTTGCTGGTAGTCCTCAGCCCCTGCGCCTTGGTCCTTTCCGTCCCCTCCGCCGTGCTCGCCGCCATCGCGGCCGGCGCCCGCCAAGGCATCCTTTTCCGTGGCGGTGCGGCCGTGGAACGCCTGGCCGATGTCGATTGCATCTGCTTCGACAAGACGGGCACGCTGACTGCTGGCATCCCCGAGGTGGCCGCCCTTGAGGTATACCCAGAAGACGCGGATCGCCGGCGCGCCCTGAGTGCCCTGCTCACCCTGGAATCATCGACCACCCACCCCTTCGCTGCAGGCGTCGTCCGCGCCTGCCTTAAAGACGGGGCGAGCCAGCTCCCAGTCCAGGGCCTCTCCAATTCCCCAGGACAAGGCGTCGCCGGTACCGTCGCTGGCACCCGCTGGAGCGTCGGCACCCGTGAGTTCGTGGGCGGAGGCACCCTACCGCCTGCGACGGTGGCCGAAGGCGCCATCGTCAGCGAAGTCTGGGCCTCCGACGGCACGGTCACCGTCCGCGCCACACTGGTCGACCGCATCCGTGACGAAAGCCACTCGACCTTGACCGCCCTCCACGCCCGCAAGATTCGTACGGTGATGCTCACCGGCGACCGCGAGGAAGCCGCCGTCGTCGCCGCCCGCCTAGTCGGCATTCAATCCTACGCCGCGGCGCTCACCCCCGATGCCAAGATGGCCGCCATCCGCCGCTACTCCGCCGAAGGCCACGTAGTCGCGATGGTCGGCGACGGGGTCAACGATGCCCCCAGTCTGGCCGCCGCGGACGTCGCCATCGGGATGGGCGGCCGTGGCAGCGACGCCGCGTTGGAGTCCAGCGACCTCGTCCTGACCGACGACCGGATCGGCCGCCTGGTTGACGCGATCGAACTCAGCCGCAGCGCCCGCATGGCGATTCGCTTCAACGTACTGATCTCGGTCGGGGCAGCCCTCGGCATGGCTGCTTACGTGGTCTTCCGTGGCGCCCCCTTGCCCTTGGCTGTCAGCGTCCACGAAGGCAGCACGATTGTGGTCTGCCTCAACGGACTGCGCCTGCTCGCTCACCGCCCTCGGCGGTAAACAAAAAGGCCCCCGGGCGAACCCGGAGGCCTCGTGGCACCTGCCCTTAGGCTTAGCGCAACTCCTTGCCCGAGCCGTCGAAGAGCTTAAACGCTTCGATGCTATAGGTCGGGTCGGGCTTGGTACCTAGGCGAACCTTGCAGGACTTCATTAAGTCGCGGAAGAACTCGCGGTCCTCCGTGATGATGCGCTCGAGGTTCACCGGGTGCAGCAGGATGTTGATTTCGATCTCCTTCTCGGCGCCGACGGACTCGCGCAGGCGACGGATGACGCTGAGGAGCTTACGCTGGATTTCGACGGAGACGGTGCGGGGATTCTTGACGATGCCGCGGCCCTGGCAGTGCGGGCAGGCCGTGTACATCGAGGTCGTGTTGGACTCCGTGTGGCGCTGGCGCGTCATCTGGAGCACGCCGAGCTGGGAGATAGGCAGAATCTGGTGCTTGGCCCGATCGTCCTCCATCGCGTCGCGCAGGGTATCGAAGACCTTCTTCCGGTCCTTCGGGTTCTTCATGTCGATCGTGTCGATCATGATGAGGCCGCCAAGATTGCGGAGCTTGATCTGGCGGGCGGCTTCGGTGACCGCCTCAAGATTCGCCTGGGTGATGAAGTTGCCGTCCTTGGCGCCATCCTTGCCGCGGTGGCCGCCCGTGTTGACGTCGATGGCCGTGAGGGCCTCGGTCTCGTCGATGACAATCTCGCCTCCGCTCGGGAGCGGGACGCGACGCTGGAAGAGCTGTTCGATCTGGCGCTCAATGTTGTAACGCTCGAAGACGGGAATCGGGTCGGCGTACAGCTCGACGCGCGAACGGGAGCGCGGCGACACTTCGCCAACGAGATCCTGGACCAACTTAAAGTCCTCAGGGTTGTCCACGAGGATGCGGTCGACTTCCTCCGTCAGGAAGTCGCGGACGGTACGCTCAATCAAGCCGGGCTCCTGGTAGAGCAGGACGGGACGGCGGTCAGGGGCGTTGATCTTCTCGACGATACCCTGCCAGCGCTTGAGTAGCATATGCAGGTCGCGGACGAACCAGCGGGCCTGCTTGCCCTCACCGGCGGTACGGATGATGACACCCATACCTTCCGGGATGGTCAGGGAGCGGAGGATGTCCTTCAGGCGTTCGCGTTCGGATGGGTCCTCGATTTTACGGGAGACGCCGCACGCACCGCTGAACGGCATCAGCACGAGGTAGCGACCGGGCAGAGCGATATTGGTCGTCGAGCGGGGGCCCTTGGTACCAATCTGGTCCTTGACGACCTGGATAACGATATCGGACCCAGCCGGAAAGAGCTGCGGGATGTCCTTGGCCTGGTAGCGGGCCTTACGCTGCTTCTGCTCGGCGGACTCGTTATCGCGGATAAACTCGACCTGCGAGTCGTTGGCCGCAGGAAGCATGTCCCAGTAGTGCAAGAAAGCGTTCTTCGGCTGGCCGATATCCACGAAGGCGGCCTTGAGGCCCCCTTCGAGATTCTGGACGCGACCCTTGAAGATCGCGCCGACCATGCGGTTCTCACCCTTGTGCTCGATCTCGAACTTATCGAGGACGCCGTTGGTGAGGAGCGCGACGCGCTTCTCCAACGTCTCGGCGTTGATCACGAGCTCTCGGTAGACAGCGCGGTCCTTGGAGAAGTGTTTGACAATGCGCTGGAGGAGCGGGAGCTCCTTGCGCCGCTTCGCTGCCTCGTCGGCCAGCTGCCGCTGGTCGATCGGGGAGGTCTGTTCGCCGCCCTCGGGCAGCTCGTCGTTGATATCTTCGGGTTCGTTATTATCGGGCATCTCGGTCAGGCGGTTAAGCCGGTTGCCGGAGAGCCTCCGTCTTCGCCGCCACCGGCCGAATGCCGGTGAACGCTCTGGACTAATCCAAGGAGCAGGAAACAGCTGAGAACGAAAGACCCTCCGTAGCTAAGAAAAGGTAGGGGGACCCCAGTGACGGGCATCAGGTTGATATTCATGCCGATATTAATCACGACGTGCGTGCCGAGCACGACCGCCGCGCCAATCGCGAGCAAGGAACCAAAACGATCCGCCGCCCGAGCCGCCGTTCGCACGACGCGCCAGAACAACAGGACAAATGCGCCAAGCACCAAGAGTCCGCCGGTGAAGCCGATCTCCTCGGCCATCCCAGAAAAAAGGAAGTCATTATGGGCCGCAGCCTCGGGCAAGTAGCCGAAGCGGGCCTGCGTGCCGTTACCGATGCCTTGACCGCGGAAACCGCCGCGACCGACGGCGATGACCGCCTGATTCACGTTCCAGGTCACACCGAGACCCTTAGGGTCGATTACCTCGGGAGCGACGAACGACATGATGCGCTCGCGCTGGTAGTCCTTGAGCAGGAAGAACCAAGCCTCGGCCTCATGCTCGCCGCGGACGGCGCGTACCGGGTCCTTGGAGCTAGGGTTGGCCTTCGCGTATTGGTCAATTTTTGCCGCGTATTCGCGCATATCCAGCGCCACTACCCCCACCAGCAATAAGGCGGCCGCTCCGGCCACTAGGAAGAACCTGTGGGTCAGGCCAGCAACGAAAAGCAGGATGAATGAGAGCGGCAGGTAGATAAGAGCAGAACCTAGGTCTGGCTGCACAAAAATCAAGACAAACGGGACCGCCGCGACACCGAGACACCGGAAGACGGTACGCCAAGTTGCGCGGAAGGAGCCGATCGGCGAACGCGCCAGCATGGCCGCAAGAAAGACCAGCACCCCGATCTTGGCGAACTCCGAAGGCTGAATCGAGAATGGGCCGAAATCCATCCAGCGTCGCGCCCCGTTGATACTGCGAATGAAAGACCCGAGGTCCTGATGCAAAAGGGCGCAGAGCGAGACCGGTATCAGAATGGCCAGACAGCCCAAGTAGATGCGGCGCGCGTAACGCTGAATGTGACGATAATCGAGGGCCGAGACCGCCCAATAAGCCAGCCACCCAATGACGACGAAAACGATCTGGGACCGGTAGAACGTGGACTCGCGGGCGCTTCCGGCCGACTGGATCGCCACAATCCCCAATCCGCTCAGGAAAAGAATGATGACCACCTGAGTCCAATCCGTCCGCCAGGCGAAATTGGCGAAATTATCCCACCAGACCGCGGCCGGAGACCGCTCATCGTCAAGGTGTTGGGACATGCCGGAGGCAACCTCGATTAGGGGCCGGAGGCAAGGCGAACCTCCCGAAAGGGCTTGCCGAAGGGGCTCCGTCCGCAAGAGTAACCCCCCGGATCTCCGGTTTTCGCGACGAACATGCCTGTGGCAGCCGACCAAAGCATCCTCGCCGCCGTGGCGTTCTCCTCTGGTGCCATCGTGGCCTATGCGGTCGCGAAGTGGCGCGAGAACACCCTCGGCGCGATCCGCGACGCCCGCCTCCGTTCCGAGGTCGAGCTCGCCCGCCGCGAAGCCACCGTCGACGCCGCCGAACTCCACGCGAAGGCCGAAGCCGAGAAGAGCGAAGCCGCCAAGATGAAGACCGCCGCCGAAGCCGAAGCCCACGACGCCGCCGAACTTTCCCGCGAGAACGCACGCCAGCGCGACCACCTCGTCCGCGAACTCCAACGCCTCGCTAAAGTCACCCCCGAGCAGGCGCGCGAACTGCTCCTCGACCACCTCCGCGAAGAGTACGGCGAAGAAGCCCAGCACCTCCGTCGCGGCCTGCTCGATCAGGTGGAACAGGACATCGACGACGAAGCGCGTCGCAAGCTGCTCTCGGCGATGCAACGCCTCACGACTTCGACGACCCAGGATGCGACGGCAATCTCGGTCTCGCTCCCCAATGAGGACATGAAGGGACGCTTAATTGGTCGCGAAGGCCGCAACATCCGCACCTTCGAACAATCGACAGGCGCGACGCTGCTCATCGACGAAACCCCAGAATTAGCAATGGTTTCCTGCTTTGATCCAGTCCGCCGCGAGATTGCACGCATCGCACTCGAACGCATCGTGAAGGACGGCCGCATCTCGCCCGGACTCATCGAGGATAGCGTCCGTACCGCCTCCGACGAAGTGGTGAAACATGCCCGCCGCCTGGGACGCGACGCGGTCCGTGACCTCGGCTTGCCGCCGATGGATGCCTCCGTCGAAGAACTTCTCGGTCGCCTGCACTTCCGCCTCTCCGCCAACCAGAATACGCTCTCGCACTCGATTGAAGTCGCGCAGCTCTGCGCAATGCTCGCGGCGGAGATCGGTATCGACCCGATCCCGGCGAAACGCGCCGGCTTGCTCCATGACCTAGGTAAGGCGATTGAGGCCGAAGCCGGCAGCAGCCACGCCCTCGCCGGCGCCGCCCTCCTCCGCCGTCTCGGCGAAGATCTCCGCGTGGTCAACGCCGTCGCCGCGCACCACCGTGAAGTCGAAGCCGAAAGCCTCTACGCTCCGCTGGTGATGATCGCCGACGCCGCCTCCGGCTCCCGTCCCGGCGCCCGCTCCTCCACCCTCGAGTCCTACGCCCAACGCGTCCGTCTTTTGGAAGAGGTCGCTCGTTCGTTCAAAGGGGTCCGGGAGGCCTATGCCTTCCAGTCCGGCCGGGAACTCAGGGTGATTGTCGACCCGGTCAAGATCGACGACTTCGGCGCCACCGAGCTGGCCCGCCGCCTCCGCTTAAAGGTGGAAGAAACGCTTTCCTATCAAGGAATGGTCAAAATTGTGCTCATTCGTGAACAAAGGTTCACCGAAGAGGCTCGCTGAGGGACTTTCTTGTTGTTAAGCGGGAGGGGATAATTATTCACATTCTTTCCGGGAGTCTCTCCCGGGACATTTCGGCACCCCAAGGAGGTTCGTCCTCCGTCACCAAGGGTCCGACAAACCGCGTCGCCGCTCCACAACGGAACGGCCGCATCATCCGGTCGGCCACAACGAAGGCCGCCCCAACATAAGCAACATGAACCAAGAAGAAACCCGGGGCCAGGAGCCAGTCTCCCCCCACCAGCCCGCCGCGGACGCAGGCGCCAATGAAGTCCGCACCCCCGCACCCCGCCTCAACGAAGCCAAGCTGGAGTCCGCCCACGCGGAACTCCCTCCGCTGTCCGTGATCGGGGCCTCGTCCGAACCCGCCGCCAAGCCCGGTACCATCACGACGCCGAAGCAGTTCGGTCGCCGTGGCACGCCCCGTGGCGCCGCTCCCTCCGCCGCCAATGGTCAGGCTGCCCGCCCAACCTGCGGCGTCGTCGAAGACCCGTCTCAGCTGACCGAGAACCTCACCGGTTCTCTCGCCAAGCAGAACGCTCCGGAACAACGCGAACAGCGTGAGCCGCGTGAACGCCGTGAACCGCGCGCCGAAGGCGAGCCTGGTCCCCGTCGCGAACCGCGTGAACGCCGCCCCGAAGGCTTCACCGAAGAAGGCCGCCAGCCTGGCATCCCGCAGGGCGACCGCCCGCGTCGCGAACCGCGCGCCGAAGGCGACCGTGGTCCTCGCTCCGAAGGCGACCGTGGTCCTCGTCGTGAAGACCGCCCCCGTCGCGAAGACCGTCCGCGCATCCAGATCGAGCCCGTCGTCATCCCGGTCCAGACCCCTATCGGCTTCTGGGCCTCGCTGAAGCGCAAGCTCGCCACCCTGTTCGGCGTGCCCAACAAGGCCGTCTTCGTCCCTTCGACCCGCACCCAGCAGCCTCGCGGCGAACACGGCGGCGAACGCTCCGATCGCGGTCAGCGTGGTGGACGTGGTCGCGGCGAATTCCGCGGCGGTTCCCGCGGCGGCCGGGAAGGTTCCCGTGATGGCTCCCGTGGAGGTCGCGGTGAATTCCGCGGCGACCGCGGTCCTCGCAACGGTCCTCGCGAAGGCTGAACATAACGGGGGCGCCAATCGGCGCCCCCGCTTCTTTTACCCGACATGCTCCAGGTCGCGCGCATCCG
>CAXNEN010000053.1:0-8398 GCA_964201505.1 Opitutales bacterium | reverse complement strand
GGGAGGAGCGCGTCGGGCTTCTCTTTGGCGATGATGCGTTCCACGGATTCGACCGTGAGGGGTTCCACGTAGGTGACGTCCGCCGTCTCCGGGTCCGTCATGATTGTGGCCGGATTGGAGTTCACCAGGATGACACGGTAGCCTTCTTCACGGAGGGCCTTACATGCCTGGGTGCCGGAATAATCGAACTCGCAGGCCTGGCCGATGATGATCGGTCCCGAGCCAATGATGAGGATTGAGCGGATATCGGTCCTCTTAGGCATAGTGTTCCGCGGACTGTCAGCGACCGTTGGAAGGGTGGTCAAGTGGGGACTTCTAACAATTGCGGGCGCACCGCGGGAAGGCGCTTGCAGGGTCGTCCCGGGCGGGCATTCATCGGGTCGTGGACATCATCAGGATAGCTGGCATTAAGTCCTTCGGACACCACGGCGCCCTGCCCGAGGAGAAACGCCTCGGACAGCGGTTCACCGTCTCGGTCGACCTCGAGATCGACACCCGCCCGGCGGCCGCCGCCGACAATCTGAAACTGACCGTCAATTACGCCGATGTCATCAGGACGGTCGAAGCTCAGCTGACTGGCAAGCCAGTCTACCTGATTGAGACCCTCGCCCAGCAGATTGCCGCGCGAATTCTAGGCACTTTCGGGGTGGTCAAGGCCGTCACGGTCGAGGTCAACAAACCCTTCGCCCCGGTGGCCGCCGAGTTCGACGCCATTTCGGTGAAGATTCGGCGTGAGCGGGTGTGAAGGGTAGCCCCCAACGCACTATCCTAGGCCTAGGCAGCAACCTCGGCGACCGGGCTAATATTATCGGTCAAGCCATTGGGCTTCTGGGGAAACTTCCCGAAATGCGCGTCTTGGCTATTTCGGAAGCCGTCGACTCAGATCCATTGGGGTATGCCGACCAGCCAAACTTCCTAAACCTCTGTTTATTAATTAGTTGTAAATTTAATCCCGACGAGCTGCTGGTCCGAACCCTCGAAATCGAGCGCCAACTCGGCCGAGAACGGACCGCTAACCGCAACGGCCCCCGGACCTTGGACATCGACCTGCTCTTCTATGAAGGGGGAGCCTGGGACAGCCCGACCGTGACCCTCCCCCACCCCAGGTGGTCTTCCCGAGGTTTTGTCGTGATCCCCCTAAGTAATCTCCTTCAGGACACTGTCCTCGCCAAGGACCCCGCCTGGACTTCGCTCGCCGCGGAGGTCCGGTCCCTGTCCCTCGGAGGCCAAGGCCTCCGCGCATGGCAAGGCCCGACCCCCTGGAGCAAGACTCCCTGACCCTCGACCGCTTCGGTCACTGTCCGGCGCTCTGGCTCGCCCTGCCCCTGCTACTCGGCTGCTCGATCGATGCGGCCGCGGGAATCTCGCCTGGCCCTTGGCTGCTCGTGGGCGGACTCGCGGCCGGGCTCGGCTGGTTCAGCCGACGCCAGGCAATCATCGCGGGAGTCGCGATTGTAATCGCCGGTACGGCCATCGGCGCGGCGTGGCATCAGTTGCGGACGCCACCGCAGACGCCAGCCATCGTCCGGCGACCGTTTGTCGAAATGCCGATTCTCGTCGAACGTGCGGCCTCCCGCAAAGACGGCGACGGTTGGACCGGACTCGGCTGGATTACCGATCGTGACGGCGGACTGTTCCGTCGACGCGTCGCGCTCTCCGTGCGCGGAGTTTGTCCGGCCGAAGGCGTCGAACTGATGATCTCCGGAGGATTGACGCCGATCTCGACCGACGTGGAAGGCTATGACGCCTGGCTGCGTTCGCAGGGCGCCACGCTCAAACTGCGCGGCGGCCGAGTGCTCGGCGAACTGGCTCCGCCCTCACGCTTCGCGGTCTGGCGGCAAGCCCAGCAACGCCGGCTGGACGCATGGCTACGGACGCTGCCGTGGGAAGATCCTGACGGCGGTGCGTTGCTGGCCGCCACAATGCTGGGCCGAACTGCATTGCTACCGGCGGACGCGAAGGAGGCGTTCGCGGCGACCGGCACACTGCACCTGTTCGCCATCAGCGGCCTACACATTGCCGGCATGGCCGCGGCCTTGCTCTGGCTCGCCAAGCGGGCGCGCCTGCCGGAACTCCCTTCGGGTCTGGTCATCCTCGCGCTACTCTGGCTGTACGTGCAAGTGACCGGCGCATCCCCATCGTCTGTCCGCGCTTGGATTATGGCAGCCTTCCTCTGGGGCGGACGCGCGAGCGATCGCGACACACCTCCCTTGCAGTCACTGGCACTGGCTTGCGCCGTCACGCTCATCCTCACGCCCGAAGCCTGCACCGACGCCGGCTTCCAACTGAGTTATGCGGCGGTGCTCGGGATCATCGCAGCTGGCGGACCGGCGGCGAATCTCTGCGCGCATCCGACGGAAGAAGAGCGCCTGACGCCGGCCGAAGCGCAGACCGCAACGCAGAAGCTGCGTTGGCGTGCGCGTAAGTTCCTGCTGGGCGGGCTCTGCGTCTCGCTCGCGGCCACGATTGCCGGCGTGCCACTGACGCTCGGGTTATTCGGTTCGGCCAGCTGGGGCGGCGTCTTCGTGAATCTCGTGCTGGTGCCGCTCTCGGAAATTCCGCTGATGCTCGGCATGGCTTCAGTGGCGTGTAGCGCGAGCGATTGGCTCGCGTGGCCGGCGACGTGGCTCAACGGCCTCGCGGCCGCACTGCTCCACCTCATGACCTGGATTGCACAGGCCTGCGCGCTCGTACCATCGATAAATCTGGAACTGGCCCTCCCGCATCGCTGGCTCGGGCCGCTGGGCGGCGCCATGCTCGCCTTGGTCTTCCTGACACAGGCCCAGTCCAAAAGCCTGGCACGCCTGCTCGGAGTTCCTGCCATAGTATTGGCGGGCTGGTTGCTGCTGGTGTTTTTTCTTCATGCCTTATCCTGACCTTGCCAGCCGCGAGCCAACAGGAAAAGTTCAGGCATGTCCCCGTCTTCGCTTCGCTCACTCGTCGCGCTCGCCCTCACCGCGTTAGCTGTCCCCGCGCCCGCCGCTCCGCAAGAATGGTCCGGCATCTACCCCGAGCTGGCTTACTTCAACAACGAGGGCGAATGTGGCACCGGCGCCGTCGTACCTTGGGCTGACCGACTCTGGGTCATCACCTATGGACCGCACCTGCCCTATGGCTCGAGCGATAAGCTCTACGAGATCACGCCGGACCTGCAGCAGATCGTCCGCCCAGAAAGTGTCGGCGGCACGCCGGCCAACCGCATGATTCATAAGGAGTCGGAGCAGCTGATTATCGGCCCTTACCTCATTGGCGCGAATCGCGACGTGCGCGTGATCCCGCCGAAACTTATGCCGGGACGCCTGACCGGCAACGCCCGCCACCTGACCGACCCGGCGAATAAGATTTATTACGCCACGATGGAAGACGGCCTCTACGAGGTCGACGTGCGTACCCTCGCGGTGAAAGGACTCATCAAGGAGATCATGAATAAGCCGAAGCCCGGCCAGACCGCGGAGGTCAGCCCGGCGGCCATCACCTCCACGCTGGCCGGCTATCATGGCAAGGGACTCTATTCCGGCCAAGGCCTGGTCATCCTCGCCAATAACGGTGAACGCAGCCCCAAGGCGCTACTCGACCCGACAATCGTCAGCGGCGGCCTCGGCTCGTTCAACGGCGAAGGTAACTGGTCGCTCATCCGTCGCAACCAGTTCACCGAAGTCACCGGCCCCGGCGGCCTGACGGGCAACGCCGATCCAGCGAAAGATCCAATCTGGACCGTCGGCTGGGATTTCCGTTCGGTCATCCTGATGGTGATGGAAGACGGCAAATGGACGAGCTACCGCCTGCCCAAGGGGAGCCACTCTTATGACGGCGCGCACGGCTGGAATACCGAGTGGCCGCGCATCCGCGATATCGGCGAAGAAGGCTCGCGCCTGATGACCATGCACGGCCTCTTCTGGAAATTCCCCGCGAACTTCTCGTCCAAGCATTCTAACGGACTCGTACCGCGCTCATCCTACCTCAAGGTCATCGGCGACTTCACGCGCTGGCAGGACAGACTCGTCTTCGGCTGCGACGACACGGCCAAGTCCGAATTCCTCAACAAGCGTCCCGCCAAGGGCGCGCTCGCTGGTCCCGGCCAGTCTCAATCGAACCTCTGGTTCACCGCACTCGACGCGCCGGACAAACTCGGCCCGGCCATCGGGCGCGGCAGCGTCTGGGTGGACGAACCCGTCCAGGCCGGCGTGCCTTCGGATCCTTTCCTACTGGCCGGCTTTGCGAAACGCGCCGTTCAGCTACAGCATGACGGCGTCGCCGCGACCAAGTTCACGCTGGAGATCGATGCCCAAGGCGACGGTCAGTGGAAGGCATGGCGCGAAGTCGCACTGAAAGTAAATGAGTCCACGCAGTGGGTCGAGATTCCAGCTGACGTCGCCGGCGTCTGGATTCGCGCGAAGGCCGATCGCGAGGTCGCCAAGGCGAGCGTCACCTTCCAGTACGCCGCAAAGGATGAACGCGTCACCGAGCGTGGTAGCCTCTTCAAAGGACTCAGTAAGGCCGGTGATACGACCTCACAGGGCGCGTTCCTACTCACCCGCGGTGCGAACCTCCGCACGCTGTCAGTCCTCAACGCGAACGTCACGGTGGGCCAGACCACACTCGGCGACGCCTACGAACTCTCCGCCGACCTCAAGCTCACCAAGCAGAAGGACCCCGAGCTCGCGGCCTACGTCGAGAAGAACACGCCGATTCCGCAGGGTATCGTCACCGCCGACGAAGCCTCCGTCATCTTCGTAGAAAGTGGCGTGCGCTGGCGCCTGCCCCGCTCGGCTTCGCCGGCTCACGACGCCCTACTCGCCCGCAGCGCGCTGCGCAAGGCACGCGAAGTGTGCACCGAACGCGACATGCTCCAAGCCCACGGCACCTTCTACGAACTCCCGGCGCTCAACGCCAAGGGTGCCATTCGCCTGCGCCCGATCGCGACCAGTGATACCGCCGTGCATGACTTCTGCTCCTACCGTGGACTGCTCGTGCTCAGCGGCGTCTCGGCTAGCGCCGCGCAGGATGACCGCCACATCATCCGTTCCGACGACGGTAAGGCCGCCGTCTGGGTCGGCACGGCCGACGATCTCTGGCAGCTCGGAAAACCGCGTGGCCATGGCGGCCCGTGGAAGAACAGCGATGTCACCGCCGGTAAGCCGTCGGATCCTTACCTCATGACCGGCTACGACAAAAAGCGAATCACGCTGGCCAACCATGGCGAGGTCGAGACGACCATCACCGTCGAGCTTGATGGCGCGGGCGATGGCCGCTTCGCGGCCTACCAGAGCTTCAAACTCGCCCCAGGCGCAAAGGAGACCTTCGTCTTCCCTGACTGGATTAACGCCTACTGGGTCCGCACCGTTTCATCGGCTACGACGAACGCGACCGCACAGCTGACCTACGAATAATCGCAACCATCGGCGGTTTCCGTGGTTCTAATGGGGCAACCCCATGTCGTTCCGCCTCCTCGCCCTCCTCGCTTTCGTCTCGCCGCTCTGCGCGGCTGACGCCCCTGTCACACTCCTCGCCCAGCCAGATAAGGAACTTGTCAGCGACGCCCTGACCAAGGACGCCAAGGACGCCGAGTGGAAGATTGCCAAGGGCAAGTGGGAACGCACCGCCGAAGGCATCCGCGTCGAAGAGCTTCCTGCCGATAAGCATGGCGCCGCCAGCCGCGTGCCCATGAAGCTTCAGGACTTCGTCGCCGCCTTCGAATTCCGCCTCGATGGCGCCAAGTCGATCTCGATTAGCATCAACGACGCCAAGGAGCATGTCGCTCGCGTGATGATCACGCCGACGTCCCTGCGCGTGCAGAAGGATGATCATGATCACGACGGCCCCGAGAAGAGTATCATCTTCCTGAATCAGGCTCAGGCTTTCGAAGCCGGTACCTGGCACAGCGTTGTGCTCGAGATGGTCGGCGACACCATGGTCGCGACGATCGACGGCAAGATCAGCGGCTTCGGTAGCGACGACCTCTTCAAGGCTGAGAAGGCCAACCCCGGCTTCACCTGCGCCGGCCAGTCCGCCACCTTCCGCAACTTCGTGATCTGGAGCGCCAAGGCCGAACCTAAGGCCTCTTGGAAAGAAACCAGCGTCAAGATCGCCGAGGCTATGAAGGCCGCGCCTACCGCCGCCAAGGGCAAGGGTGCCGCCAAGGGCAAAGGCAAGGCCGCGGCCACTAAATAGACGCTAAGCGGTCGATTTTAAAGGCGGGGAGCCATCTCCCCGCTTGCACCGAGGGAGGTTACGACCAAGTTCGAACCTCCCTCTTTCATGAACGAGCCCTTCGACACCATCGAGGAAGTCCTTGCGGATATTGCCGCCGGGAAGCTCGTCATTGTGACCGACGATGAGAACCGCGAGAACGAGGGCGACCTCGTGATGGCGGCTTCGAAGGCGACGCCGGAGACGGTCAACATGATGATCCGCCACGCGCGCGGCCTCATCTGCGTCCCGACCGTCGCGCATCAGCTGCGCCACCTCGGTATCTCCCAGATGGTGCCAGAGAACCGCGAGTCGCAGCGCACCGCCTTCGCCGTTTCGGTCGACGCCGCCGAAGGGATCTCCACCGGCATCTCCGCCTACGATCGCGCCAAGACCATCGCGATCCTCGCCGACCCGGCGGCCAAGCCCGAGGCGCTCGTGCAGCCCGGCCACATCTTCCCGCTCCAAGCCCGACCGGGCGGCGTGCTCCAGCGCGCCGGCCACACCGAAGCCGCCGTCGACCTCGCGTCCCTCGCCGGCCTGCACCCGAGCGGCGTCATCTGCGAGATCCTCAACGAAGACGGCTCGATGGCGAGATTGCCCGAGCTCATCGAGCTCAAGAAGAAGTTCGGCCTACGCATGATCTCCATCGCGCAGATCATCGAGTTTCGGCACCGCCGCGAGCGGCTCGTCGAGCTTGTCGCCGAAAGTCCCTTCCAGTCGGCGTGGGGCGAGTTCAAGTTGAGCGTCTACCGCTCGCTCCCCGACGGCCGCCAGCACCTCGTCTTCACCCTCGGCCAGCCGGATGAATCGCCGACGCTCGTGCGCGTGCAGCGCGAGAACATGCTCGGCGACCTTTTCCGCGGCAGTGCGTTCGGCGCCGGCACCTCGCTCGCCGCCAGCTTTGAAGCCGTCGCCAAGGCCGGCCGCGGCGTGATCGTCCACGTCACCCAGCCCTTTGGCGGGGTGGAGGCTGACCAATCCGGTATCCGCCTCGGCGCGATGGACGCGCGTGACTACGGTATCGGCGCCCAGATCCTTTCTCATCTCGGACTCCGCCGCATCCGGCTCATCACGAATAACCCGCGCAAAGTCGTGGGACTCGGCGGTTACGCCCTTGAGATCGTCGAGCAGGTTCCGTTCTAAGGGTTTTTGGCCTTTTCCGCTTGCAGAGGGGTTCGGAAGCGACTCCATCGCCCCTCAGTTCTTCTGCCATGAGCCTCGACAAGCCCACCCCTGACGCCACCGATGGCGCCGAACTTCGCTTCGCCATCGTGTCGGCAGGCTATAACGCGGAACTTGTCCAAGCCCTGAAGAAAAGCGCCATCAAAGGCCTCCGTACCGCAGGCGTCCCCGCCGCCTCGATCGTCGAGCTCGCCGTCCCCGGCTCCGGCGAGATTCCCTTTGCCGCCTACATGGCGGCCATGACGGGCGACTACGACTGCATCATCGCCCTCGGCGTCGTCATCGCTGGCGATACCCCGCACCACGAGATCATCGCGAACTCGACCGCCCACGCCTTGCAGGATGCGGCCATCCGCTCCGAAGTGCCGGTGATCAACGGCATCGTCGTCACCAACAACCGCGAACAAGCCGTGGCCCGCTGCCAGGGAGCGCTCGACCGCGGTACCGAGTTCGCGCACGCCGCCCTCGCCATGGCTCGCCACCGCATCACGCTCGGCGAACGTCTCGATCAGGTCGAGGAAGAGGAACGTAAGCGCGGCGGCCAGGAACCTTTCGCCCAGAACTGACCGATGGAAAACGACTCTCCCATTTCCGCCTCCGCGCGGGCCAAGATTCGTATCCGGATCAAAGGCGTCGACTACCGCATGGCGGACCAAACTGCGGCCGACATCATCGCCAGTATCGTCGGTACCGGCGCCCGCATCTCGGGCCCGTTCCCCCTGCCTTCGCAGATCGAAGAGCCGCGCACGGCGCTCCGCGAGGAGATCCGCAGCCATCGCCGCATGGTCGAAATCATCGGCTCGAGCCCGAAGACCGTCGACGCGTTCCGCCGCCACAACATCCCAGCTGGCATCGAGATCGCCATCGTCGCTCCCGACGAACCGGTCATACCGGACCCCGCCGCTCCGCCGGCCAAGCGCAACCGCCGCCATGACAGCCGCGTGGCCGCCATGCAGTTCCTCTGCTCCTGGGAAGTCCAGCGCCACGCCGATATGGTGACGGGGCTCTTCGACTTCTTTTCCGA
>CAXNEN010000052.1:0-8466 GCA_964201505.1 Opitutales bacterium | reverse complement strand
CGCTGACACCAAGGGGTGGCAAACCCCTACCCCTACCCCTCTTCAGTCATGCTCCTGCGCCTTTCCCTCCTCTGCCTCCTCTCACTGCGCCTCGTCGCCGCGGAGACTTACGACGTTGTCATCTATGGCGGCACCTCCGCCGGCGTGATCGCCGCGGTCCAGGCAAAGAAGCTGGGTAAGTCCGTGGTGATCGTCGGACCCGATGTCCACCTCGGCGGCCTCAGCAGCGGCGGCCTCGGCTATACGGACACGGGTAATAAAGCCGTCATCGGCGGTCTAGCCCGCAACTTCTACCACCGCGTCTGGGTGGAATACCAGAAGGACACCACCTGGGCCTGGCAGCGACCTGAAGCTTTCGGCAACAAGGGCCAAGGCACGGTGGCCATGGACAAGGACGAGCGGACGATGTGGATCTTCGAACCGAGCGTGGCCGAGAAGGTCTTCGAGGATTACGTGAAGGAATTTGGGCTCACGGTCCATCGCGCCGAATGGCTCGACCGGGCCAAAGGTGTCCGAAAGGAAAACGGCCGCATCACGGAGATTACGATGCTGTCCGGAAAATCGTTCAAGGGGAAGATGTTCATCGACGCCACTTATGAGGGCGACCTACTTGCCGCCGCGGGCGTCAGCTACCACGTCGGCCGCGAAGCCAATGCCACCTACGGCGAGGAATGGAACGGCAACCAAGTCGGCATCCTCCACCACGGCCATCACTTTGGCGCAGTGAAGAAGCCGATCAGCGCCTACAAGATTCCCGGCGACCGTTCCTCCGGCCTCTTACCCAGGATCTCCGCCGAGCCGCCGGGCGTCCGCGGCGAAGGTGATAAGCGCGTGCAAGCCTACTGTTACCGCTGGTGCGCAACCGACCATCCGGACAACCGCATCCCCTTCCCGAAGCCGCCTGGCTACGACGCATCTCAGTATGAGCTCCTCGGCCGCGTGCTCGAGGCTGGCTGGCGCCAGACGTTCCACAAGTTCGACCTGCTACCCAACCGCAAGACGGACACCAACAACCACGGACCGTTCAGCTTCGATAACATCGGGATGAACTACGATTACCCGGAGGCTTCCTACGAACGTCGGAAGGAAATCCTCGCCGAACATCGCACCTACCAGCAAGGGCTGCTCTGGTTCCTTGCCAACGACCCGCGCGTCCCCGCGGACGTCCGAACCGAAGCCAACCGCTGGGGCCTACCGAAGGACGAGTTCAAGGACAACGGCCACTGGCCCCATCAGATTTATGTCCGCGAGGCCCGTCGTATGGTCGGCGCCTTCGTGATGACCGAGAACGAGCTGACGAAGAAGCAGCCGACGCCCGACTCAGTCGGGATGGGTTCCTACACCATCGATTCGCACAACGTGCGGCGTTACGTGACCCCGGAAGGCAACGTGCAGAACGAAGGCGACATCGGCGTGCCGATCTCCCCTTACTCCATCGCCTACGGTTCGCTGGTGCCGAAGCGCGGCGAGATCGCCAACCTCTTCGCGCCGGTCGCCTGCAGCGCCACGCACATCGCCTACGGCTCAATCCGCATGGAGCCGGTCTTCATGATCCTTGGCCAGTCCGCCGCCACCGCCGCCGCGATGGCGATCGAAGGTAATCTGGCCGTACAGGATGTCCCCTACGCGGCCTTGCGCGCCCGCCTGCTCGCCGACGGCCAGGTGCTCGAACACGAATCCTCCAAGCTCACGCCGAAGGGCCATGGCAACGGAAAGACTGTCGGACCCCTGCCAGGAGTCACGGTCGACGATGACGACGCACAGCAGACCGGCTCGTGGAAGAAAAGCTCGGCTAACGGAGGTTTCTTCGGCTCTGGCTACCATCACGACGACAAGGGAGCGGGCGGTCCGGCCGAAGCGAGCTTCGTGGCAAAACTCCCGACCGCTGGCAGCTACGAGGTACGCCTCTCAGTCGTACCGAACGCCAATCGCAGCCGCAACGCCCTCGTGCTTATCCATCACGCGGACGGCATCGCCGAAGTCCGCGCCGATCTCTCCGGCACGGGCGCCCGAGAAGGCCTGCTTTCCCTGGGTACCTACCGCTTCCCGGCCGGCCCGGCCAGGGTAAGCATCGGTAATCATGGCGCCGACGGCTATGTGCTCATCGACGCGGTAAACTGGCAGGCCCGCTGAGGGACTTTCCCTAGAAATCCATTGAAACCCTGGGGGCGTAGGGTTGTCATAGGGATATCCCCATGCGCGTCCTGCCCTTAGTCGCCCCCTTGCTTGTCGCCGGACTCCTCGGAGCCGCCGATACCGCCGATACGGTCCGCTTCAATCGCGACATCCGGCCGATCATGTCGGACACCTGCTTCCACTGCCACGGTTTCGATCCGAAGTCCCGCAAAGGTGGCCTACGCCTGGACATTCGCGAGGATGCGCTGAAGGCCGGTAAGAGCGGCGAGATCGCCATCGTCCCCGGAAAGCCAGAACAGAGCGAGATCATCAAACGTATCTTCTCGACCGACGCCGAAGACATCATGCCTGAAAAGGAGTCGCACAAGACCCTCACGGCCGCCCAGAAAGAACTCTTCCGCCGCTGGGTCGCCCAAGGCGCCGTGTACGAACCGCACTGGGCCTACAAACCACTCGAAGCCCCGGTCGTGCCCACCCTGCCGGCCGGAGGTAAGAATCCAATCGATGCCTTCATCAGTGCCAAGCTCGCCGAGAAGAAAATAAAACCTTCCGCCGAAGCCACCAAAGAACGCTTGCTGCGTCGCGTCTCGTTTGACCTGACCGGACTGCCGCCTACGCCCGCCGAGACCGCCGTCTTCCTGGCCGACAAATCTGCCGATGCCTATGAGAAGCAGGTCGATCGCCTGCTGGCCTCCACCCACTTCGGTGAACGCATGGCGATCTGGTGGCTCGATGTCGCCCGCTACGCCGATACGGTCGGCTTCCACGGCGACCAAAACCAGCGCATCTTCCCCTACCGCGACTACGTCATCAAGGCATTCAATGATAACAAGCCGTTCGACGTCTTCACCCGCGAGCAGCTCGCCGGCGATCTTCTGCCTAACCCGACCGAAGAACAGCTCGTCGCGAGCGGCTATAACCGCCTGAACATGATGACCCGCGAAGGCGGCGCCCAAGCGAAGGAATACCTCACGAAATACGGCGCCGAACGCGTGCGCTCAGTCTCCAACGCCTGGCTGGGCAGCACCTTTGGCTGCGCCGAGTGCCACGACCATAAGTTCGACCCGATCAAGTCCGCCGACTTCTATACCTTGCAGGCTTTCTTCGCGGACGTGAAACAGTGGGGCGTCTACGCGGACTATAATTACACCCCCGAACCTGAACTCAAGGGCGTCGGTAACGAACACCCTTTCTACCCGGAAGTCCGCAGCAAGAACGCCTACCGTACCAAGAAGGACGCCGAGTTCCGCGCCGAACTCGCTGCGCTGTATGCCAAGACGTTGACCGAACAGCAGAACCTGACCGACTTCGCCGCCTGGCAGAAAGATATCGCCGCCTTCCTGACGGAACATCCGACCGGACTGACCGCTCCTGCTGGCACGTTCTTCCTTAAAGCCGCCCCTCCCGCCGCGCCAGCGAAGATGGCCGCCAAGGCACCCGCCAAGAACACCGATGTGGCTAAGGCCGCCAAGAAGCCTGCTGCCAAGAAGGCAGTCGTCGCTATCCCTGCCCCCATCGCTTTCGCAGCCGGCGCCTCTATCAAGATGCCCAAGGGCGTTGCCAAAGGCGAAGACTTCGCGATCACGCTTAACACCGGCGGCACGACTATCGCCTCCATCCGCATCGACATCCCTAAGGGCTCCCTGCCGACAGGAGCCGCCGCGAACATCACTGCCCGCTTCGGCATCGTCGACGTCAAGGGCAAGGAAAGACCCGTCGCCTTCCATCTGGCTGATGCCACACATCGGGAACCACGCTATAAAAGCACCGTCGAAGCGACCGACATCAACGCAGGCTGGATCCTGAAGATGCCAGATGCAGACGTGCATGCGGTCTGGCTACTCGACACGCCCGTCGCGGTGAAGGCCGATGAGAAGTTCGTGGTCCACTTCGAAAGTAGCGCCGCGCTAACGCTCAAGGTAGCCGTTTCCCCCCTTTCCCACGAAGACCCTTTCAAGGTGACCGCGGCGGAGACCCTCGCCTCACTCAAGGCGACGGCCCCTTCGCCTAGCTCGTTCGCCCACTACCTGAATTCCCGCGGCACCGACCGCGCCACGCTCGCGGAGACCCGCGCGATCGTCGGCAATATCCGCCGCCAGTACGACGGCTACGCGTGGTCGATGGTCACCCAAGCCGCCAAGCCGCTCACGGTGCGCATCCTGCCTCGCGGCAACTTCCTCGACGAGACCGGCCCAGTCGTCTTGCCCACGACGCCTTCATTCCTCCCCGGCCTACGCACCAGCACCGAGGAAAAGCGTCTCACCCGCCTCGATCTCGCCAACTGGATCACCTCGAAGGATAATCCGATCACCGGCCGCACGGTCATGAACCGGCTCTGGCAGATCTTCCATGGCACCGGCCTCAGCGCCGGCCTCGACGACCTCGGCTCCCAAGGCGAAATGCCCTCGCACCCGGAGCTACTTGAATGGCTGTCCGTGGAGTTCCGCGACAAGGGCTGGGACGTGAAGAAGATGATTCGCCTGATGGTCACGAGCCGCACCTACCGTCAGAGCAGCAGCCTCCGCCCCGACCTCAAAGAGCTCGATCCGAATAACCGCCTGCTCGCCTCGCAGAATCCCCGCCGCCTCGACGCTGAATTCGTCCGCGATAACGCGCTCTTCATCGCCGGGCTCCTGAATATCGCCGATGTCGGCGGACCCAGCGTGATGCCTTACCAGCCCGAAGGCTATTACGAGCCGATTCAATTCCCCAATCGCACGTATGTCGCGAGCAAGGACTCCGACCAGTGGCGCCGCGGTCTCTACATGCATTGGCAGCGCATGTTCCTGCATCCGATGCTGATCAACTTCGACGCGCCCGCACGTGACGAATGCACCGCGCTTCGTAATTACAGCAACACCCCACAGCAGGCCCTGACGCTCCTCAATGACCCTACCTTCGTGGAAGCCGCCCGCGCGATGGCCGCCCGCCTCCTGGCCTTGCCTTCTAGTGACCGCCTAGGCCACGGCTTCCGCCTCGCGATGGGTCGCGACATCAAGCCCGCCGAGCGCCCGTCGCTGGAGAAGCTGATTGCTGAACAGACGGTGTATTATAAATCCAACCCCGCCGAAGCCGCCAAGCTAATCAAGGTCGGCTTCAGCCAGTCGATGGCCAACGATCCAGCCGAACTCGCCGCCTGGACTCAGGCCTGCCGCGTCCTCCTCAACTCCCACGAAGCGATCACCCGCTACTAAGATCATGCGCCCTTACGACCCCATCGCCCACGCCCTGTCGATCAACCGACGGAGCTTCCTCACCAAGAGCGCCTACGGCCTCGGTAGCGCGGCTTTCGCCATGCTCGCCGCGAAGTCGGGTTTTGGCGACCTGCACGCCGCCCCTTTCTCCAAGGGCGCGCTCAAGGTGGCGCACCTGCCGGTGAAGGCCAAGCGCGTCATCTTCCTTTGCATGGCGGGCGGACCGCCCCACCTGGAGCTCTTCGACAACAAGCCGGTCCTTAAGAAACTCCACGACCAGCCATTCCCGGAGTCGTTCACGAAGGGCAAGCAGATCGCCCAGCTCCAGAACGCGGTGCTCAAGGCCCGCGGCGGCTCCTTCGAGTTCAAGAAGTGGGGCAAGTCAGGCATGGAACTCACCGACATCTTCCCACACATCGGCTCGGTCGCTGACGACCTTTGCGTCGTGCGCTCGCTGAAGACGGAACAGATCAATCACGACACGGCCCACGCTTTCTTCAATACGGGCTCGATCATCAAGGGACGCCCGAGCATGGGCTCGTGGCTACTCTACGGACTCGGCTCCGAGACCGAGAACCTGCCGGGCTACATCGTGCTGACCTCCACCGGTCGCACCGGCCAGCAGCCGATCTCCTCCCGCCAGTGGTCCAGCGGCGTGCTGCCCAGCAAATACCAAGGCATCCAATTCCAATCCAAGGGCGAAGCGGTCCACTACATCGGCAACCCCGAAGGCGTCTGCCAGAGCACCCAACGTCAGGTCATCGACGAAATCCGCCGCCTCAATGGCCAGCTCGCCGAAGAGACCGTCGATCCCGAGATCGCCACGCGCGTCGCACAATACGAGATGGCCTTCAAGATGCAGTCGAGCGTGCCCGAGCTCCTCGACTTCAAGGCCGAGTCTGCGCAGACGCTTGAGAAGTACGGCATCAAGGAAGTCGGCGACGGTTCCTTCGCCTCGAACTGCCTCATGGCCCGCCGCTTGGCCGAACGCGGCGTGCGCATGATCCAGCTTTACCACCGCGCCTGGGATCTCCATGGCGGCCTCGACAACGGGATGAAGATGGGCGCCGAAGACGTCGACAAGGCCACGGGCGCTCTCATCCGGGACCTGAAGGAACGCGGCATGCTCGATGACACACTCATCCTTTGGGGCGGAGAATTCGGCCGCACGCCGATGGGCCAAGGCACGGGCCGCGACCACCACATCGCCGGTTACTCGGTCTTCCTCGCCGGCGGCGGCGTCAAGGCTGGCACGACCTATGGCGCCACCGATGAACTGGGCTACAACGCTGTCGAAAACGTTGTCGATGTCCATGACCTGCACGCCACGATGCTCGCTTTGATGGGCATCGATCACCATCGCCTGAACGTGAAATACCAAGGCCTCGACGTCCGCCTCACCGGCGTCGCGGGTAAGGTGGTCAAGGGCATCATGGCCTAGCGGTAAACGACACTTAAACGCCGTTAAAATTCGGCGTTTAGACTTCAATGGTCAGGGCGTATTCATATGGTCGAACCATGCCCCTCCACCGCCTCACCCTGACGGCCGCCCTACTGGCGTCCGCCTTCGTCAACGCCTTCGCCGCCGACGCGATCACGCCGAGCGCGAAGACCGAACTCTTTAACGGCAAGGACACCGTCGGATGGGTCGTCCACCCAGCCGAGACCTCCAAGGACACCTGGTCGATCAAGGACGGCATCCTTGCCTGTACGGGCAAGCCGAGCGGCTTCCTCCGCACGGAGAAGAGCTACAAGCAGTATCGATTCACGGTCGAGTGGCGCTTCACGAAGACCGGTAACACGGGCGTGGTCGTCCATATGACGCCCCCCGACGCCGTCTGGCCGAAGAGCATCGAATGCCAAGGCATGCACAAGAACCAGGGCGACTTCTACTTCTGGAATGGTGCCACGCTCACGGGCGGCACGGAGCTGAAGGACAAGAAGAGCGGTAAGATCCGCGGCTACCGTCTGGGCAAGCAGAGCGACGCCGAGAAGCCGGCTGGCGAATGGAATACGTTCACCACGGTCTGCGATGGCAACACGGTCACGATCCTCGTCAACGGCAAGGAAGTGAACAAGGCCACCGGCACGAATCTCTCTGAAGGCTTCATCGGTCTCCAGGTCGAAGGCGGCGCCTTCGAGGTCAAGCGCTGCACCCTCGAGCCCCTGTAATTCGACCACCCCTACCCCTCTTTAGTCATGCGTCTCCTCACTACCCTCCTCGCCGTCGCGACTTCCACTCTCTTCGCCGACGCTCCTCCTGGCTTTACTCCGCTCTTCAACGGCAAGGACCTTGCTGGCTGGCATGGCTACAATCCTCACTCCGTCACCAAGCTGACGGGCGAAAAGAAGGACGCGATGCTTGCCAAGATGCGCGAGGAATTCCCGCAGCACTGGTCCGTGAAGGATGGCGAAATCCTCAACCCCGGCACCGGCGCCTACGCGACGACCGACAAGGACTACGGCGACTTCGAACTGGTGCTCGAATACAACATGGCCCCGAAAGGCGACTCCGGCGTCTACCTCCGCGGCGTGCCGCAGGTCCAGATCTGGGACCCGACCGACGAGAAGGCCTTCAAGCATAACGCCCAGCTCGGCTCGGGCGCCCTTTGGAACAACTCCCCGGGCAAGCCTGGCAAAGACCCACTCGTGCTGGCCGACAAGCCAGCCGGCGAATGGAACAGCCTCCGCATCGTCATGACCGGTGCCCGCGTCAGCATCTGGCTCAACGGCAAGCAGACCGTCGACCACGCCACCCTCGAGAACTACTACGACCGTAAGGCCGCCATCCCCGCCAAGGGACCAATCTCCCTCCAGACGCACGGCGCCCCGATCCGCTGGCGCAATCTCGCCATCCGCGAAATCTCCGGCGCCGAAGCGAACCAGATCCTGGCTTCGCACGGCAAGGCCGGCTTCAAATCGATCTTCAACGGTAAGGACTTCACCGGCTGGGCCGGTCCGGTCGAAAACTATGAAATCGTCGACGGCTCCATCCGCTGCAAGACAGGTAAAGGCGGCACGCCCTACTACAATCAGGACCTGACCGACTTCGCCAACCGTCTGGAATTCAAACTACCCTCCGGCGGCAACAACGGCCTCGCCCTTCGCTACCCAGGCACGGGCAACCCGGCCTATG
>CAXNEN010000051.1:0-8562 GCA_964201505.1 Opitutales bacterium | reverse complement strand
GGAAGGTCGATTAGCTGCACGGTGACCTCTTGGATGAAGGCGCCACCGGTGAAGGCGATTTCATATTCCAGCGCAGTCGCCCAGACGGGCAGCACGGCGGGAACGACCGTCTGACGAGGCTGACAGACGACCGTAGTCTCGGTACGGTGACCTGGACCGACGAAGCGCAAGGTGACACGCGTCTGGGCTTCGGGTAGGCGCAATTCGTCCGACCAAGTCCAGAGCTGGAGACGCACGAGGCGTGCTTCGCCGGATTCGACGGGTACGACGACCGGGCCGATCTTACCTGTGGGCG
Source organism: Opitutales bacterium (assembly GCA_964201505.1). Lineage (GTDB taxonomy): Bacteria > Verrucomicrobiota > Verrucomicrobiia > Opitutales > UBA953 > UBA953. The sequence goes on along the minus strand of CAXNEN010000051.1, from coordinate 8,267 downwards.
CAAGTAGGCGCAGGCCCGACGGCAAGCGCTCGGCCTTGTTCTTGGCCGAAGGCGCCAGTTCAATCGGCAGCCGCGAAGCGGGGTCGCTGAAATCAAGGTACTCTAGCAACGTTCCTTCTTCCGCCTGCTGCGCGACGCGGTAAGCGAGCCAACCCGTGGGGACTTCGGTCTCCGCCCAGGCCTCCAGGCCGGCGCTCGGACCAGCCGCCAGCACGCGCTCGGACCATTGGGCGCGCGGGTTCTCCGCGGGGAACTTGCTCCAACGGACCGGTGCGCCGGTCGCGCCCGAGTTACGATTGAAGGTGGCTTCCTTCGCAAGGTAGGTCTTTTCGGCGGTCGTCAGGCGAGCGAGGGCGGCCAGGCGAGCGCTCTGGTCCGGCGTCACGCGACGGGCTTGCACGGCTTCGCGATAAGACCGGAAAAGCTCCCAGGCTTCGCCGAACTGGCGCAGGCGGGCAGACTGGCGGCTCAGCCGGGCGGCGGCCGCGGCGGTGGACTTTGGCTCGACGAGCAAGGCGTCGTGCGCCTCGCGCAGACTGGTCGTGACCGCGTCGATCTCTTCGATCGAAAGCACGAGCGCACCACGCTGGTCATGGAAGTGGCGAAGAAAGGCATCCTTGCCACCGCGCTGCGCGTCACGGCGCCAGGCGGCTTCGATTTGCCCATAGGCCGCAAGCATCGGATCGGCGGCGGGTCCATAGGCGGCATCGAACCATCGACGCAGTAAGACGCGAGTGTCGGCGGCGTTGTTCTCGAGCAACTTAGCCGCGAGCCACAGCTTCGGGGCGTCGAAAGCCCATACGGGATAGGCCTCGGCATACCAGCCGGTGGCGCCCGCGGTGTGGGTCACGCGGATGGACTGGATGAGCGCGGTCAGGTTGACGCGTGGAGAGGCGACTTCGGCGCCGTAAAGATAATCATAGACACCCACGCGACGGGCGCCGGATTTCGCCCAGGCGGCGACGTTCGCACGATCTTGTTCGGCGAAGGCGGCGTCGCCGTAGCCGATGCGCTCGGCGCAGACCCAAGGGAAGATGGCGGGGCGGACCGGAATTGTGGGGGCGCGCAAGGTCTGCATATACGCCAAGGCGCCAATCGCATGACGTTCGCCGCGATAATCACCTTCGGGCGCCCAGACGGAATCGGCGACGCCATTGAGGAAGGCCACGACCTGATTGGTCCGGACCGGACGATCGCGAAACCAGCCTTCAACGGGCGCAGCGTCATCGAACTCCAGGGTGTCGTTCACGCCCAGGGGGACGGCGAAGGCGCCGGGGTACTTCTGGAAATAGTCGCAGGCAAAACGCGCGCCGACCGCCGCGGCCCGCGGGTGATCGAAGCGCGGATTGGCCTCGTAGCCAGAACCCTTGGGCTCGGTGCGGATGCCGTCGACGGAGGCGAAAAGCGTCGGGTCTTCCTCCCAGGCCTTGCGGTCGAAAACGCGGTAGAGCCCATGGGAGATACCCGGCGCTCGGCCGTAGCCGACCGAACTGGCCCAGTCGAGGGAAAGCTCATTGAGTCCGCCGAGCTCGCGCCAACGGAAGTCCGGGCGGAACTCATCGGCTGACGGGAAGCCGAGCTGATAACGCGGCGTCCACTCTGCACCCTGCGGGCCGGGCATCGTAAAGAAGATGCCGAGGTGCTGTTCGCAGAAGCGGCCGACCGCGATGCGCGTGGCGGCAGGATTATTGCCCACGAGATAGACGGAACGTCCGACAACGGCGCGGCGGGCGGTGTCGCCCTCGGCGACCGGGGCGGAGATGCCAGCGAACTTTGCGCCGACGGTATTACCGACATAGATGGCCAGCTCCGGCCCGCGGACACCCTTGGTCTCATTCTGAATCGCCGGACGGACGCCGGTCACGCGTTCGCACCAATCGGCGAGCGTCCGGGCCGCGTGCGACTCATCGGCCGCAGGCTTGGCGGCCAGGACGATCGGGGCCCAGCGGCCAGCGTCGAACAGGCCATCGGCCCGGAGCGACGGCCCGAGGAGAAGGAAGCAGAGGAGCGCCAGGAAGCGGGGCATGGGGTGAAACTAGGGGGCAAGTGGGCACGGGGGCAAGGGAGCAAGAGGTGAGGCCCAGAGGCTCAGTGGACCAGACGTCGAAATCTTGAAGGGAAACCGGAGACCAGATGATTAGTGGGGCCTTGGGTAGGGCGGTGATTGCTATCACCGCCGTTCGAGGCCGAAGGCGGGGAGTCGTTGGGGTCTTAGCAAGGGCCGAAGGAGATGCGTATGTGCGGAGGCGAACGGACGTGATAGCAATCACGTCCCTACCTGCTGAACGAAAAGGGCAGCACGCGGTGCTGCCCCTACCTTCCCCCGATACTCCATACTCTCGTTCACTTCCCCACCAACGCGCCGAGCAGGTCTTGGCGCCACTGCTTGGCTTGGGGATCCCAGACGCCGAAGCCGGCTTGGTATTCCCAATAGGCCCAGGTGAAGCCGTTGGTCTCGGCGGTATCACGGACGAAACGCGTCCAGCGGACCCGTGCCGCGAAATTCGGGTTCGAACCAGAGGCGCCAAATTCGCCGAGGAAGATCGGTCGGCCTTCCTGCTTGGCCCAAGCCTGCGCGATCTCGAAGTCCTTGCGGATCGCGGCCTGCTCGGTGGGCGCGCCGTCCCAGGTGTCGCCATCCTTCCATTCCTTCGACCCCTTGACCCACGACGCGTTCTTATGGGTGAAGTGGAAGGGCGAATAATAATGGATGTGCGCGATGAGGTGGCGGTCATCCTTGGGGAGCTGCAGATCCTTCAGCTTGGAGATCTGGTTCCATTGCACACTGCCGACGTGGACCGCGCGGGAGGGATGAAGCGGGCGGATCTCGCGCAGGGCGACCAGCAGGTTCTGGTTCCACTCCTCGGCGGTGTGCTTGCCGTGCGGTTCGTTGCTGAGTTCGAACTGCAGGGCGTCCGGATAGCCGGCGAAACGGGCAGCGAGCTGTTTCCAGATAGCGGCGAAACGGGGTCGCTGTCCGACGGGGTCCAGGTCGAGCGCATCGAAGTGATGGACGTTGAGCACCACCTGCAAGTCGGCCTTGAGCGCGGCCTTCACCAAGGCTTCCACGCGAGCGAGGAACGCCGGCTCGATTGTATAAGGAGCGTCGACCGTGGCGTAATCACCCCAGCGGACTGGCAGTCGCACGGAAGCGAAGCCCGCCGCCTTAATGCGCGGGAAGTCTTCCTCCGCAATCGGACGTCCCCAGCTTGCGCCCTTCGGCGCCTCCAACGAGTTGCCCAAGTTGAGGCCACGACCCAATCGGCGGTGCTGCTCGAAGACATCGGCTGCCGGCAAACTCAGCGCAAGGAGTAGGAAGAGGAAGACGGGGCGGGGCATGACGTAAAGTTAGGGGGCCTACGGGCCCGGGGGCAAGGGCCTAGCCCAATCCATCCGGGCACAAAAAAGCCGCGCATCATGCGCGGCTTGATTTGTCGCCGATTAGCGCAGAGAGGCTGAGGAGTTGGGCTTAGGCAATCCAACTAGGAGTCGGGCGGAGTCCGTCGGCGAGATAAGCATGCCGGAGCGCGGTGGCCAAATATTCCCCTGCCCTGCCTGGCGATAACCGGGGCGCATACTCGCGGGCTTTCGTCTGCTCGTCTCTCAAAAGATCCGGGTGGGCGATCCGGCGACTCACGGCCGCCGCCAAGGCGGCGATATCCTCGCTGGGAACGATTGCCCCGGCCATGGCACTAGCGACGAGTCCGGCGGCGCCGACCTTGTCGCTCGCGATGACGGCGAGGCCGCATTGCAAAGCTTCGTTGACGAACATACCCCAACCGTCGAAACGGCTCGGTACGATGGCGAGGTCGAAGCGCGGAAGCTCGGCGACAAGAGCGGAGGAAGGCACGATGCCTCGGAAGACGATCCGGCCGGCCAAACCATCACGTCTCGCCTCAGCCTCCAACTTAGGGCGCAGCGGGCCGTCGCCGAAGATATCGAGCGTCCAGCCTTGGCGAGGCAAAGCGCGGCAAGCCGCGAGCAAGATATCGACTCCCTTACGTTCATCGAGTTGTCCGGCGTAGACCAGCCGCACGTCGCCGCGGTCAGGCGAGCGTGAAGGCGGCAGTGGGACCGCTTCCTGATAGAGATAAGGAAAGAGCTGTTCCTCGGCGAAGCCTAGGCCGCGGTAGAAATCTATGCCGAGCTCTCCCATGGCGAAGACGGCCCGCATCTTGCCGAGGAATGGGCGATAGTGATACCGGGCCTTCCAGCGGCGGGCGATACCCGCCCATCCCAGCATGATCGGGGACTCGACGATGAGCCCCATCTTGGCGTCAGGCGTTCGCGCGAGACGTCGGGCCGCGCGGGTGACGGGCGCGTAGGCGCCAAGGCCGGAGAAGATATGGATGGCCGTGCGGTTGCCATCGATGAGGTCGTCGACCTCCTGCTCCCAACCCAACGAAGGTAAAAAGTGGTCCCGCAGGCTAACTCGAGGAGCCGCGCCCCAACCTTGGCTGCGCCGTGACGCAGAAACATCCTCGCACCAGACGCCCGTGACCGGAGCGGGCCAGCCGGAGGCTAAGGCATCCAACGCTCCGGTCTGATGATGCGCGGGCATGTTCTGCCAGAAGAACAGCGGAGGCTGACCAGGCTGGATGGATGGCCGAACGGAAGTCATGGCGACTCAGGGCAGATGCCGGCGATACAGCGGCTCAAGCTCGCCGGCGCGAATCCGGCCGAGATAAAGCAGGCCGAGGAAATGGGCATAGACAAGATAAGCCCAAGGGCGACGACGGATCAGCCGGCTGATGACCTGATGGACCATCGACCAGCCGATCGCCGGGAGCCTGAACCAGAAGGCCGCGCCGGTATAGAGCTGCGAGGCGATGAAGAGCCGGTTCCAGGCGAAAGCCAGATCGACGTGGCGGGCCGAGGTGCGCCACTCATCCGTCGCCAGATGGCGGACCGCGATATCCTCGCTAAGCACCGAGCGAAGGCCGGAACGCTGCGCGGCGCGGGCGCACTGGACCGAGAACAGGAGATCTTCCGCGTAGGCGTAGCGCGTCAGGCGTTCGTCGAAGCGCAAACCGTGGGCGGCAAGGTGATCACGGCGGACCGCGAACCAATAGCCCATCGCCCACTCGGTCGGCACGTCGCCACGGATGGGCGACGGATAGCGACCTTGGATCGAAGGCAAGATCCGCCCCTCTGTCAGGGCCGCCCATGTATTGACCAAGAAGAAAGCCCCGAACCAGCGCTGCGCCGTCGAGAGCGGCGCACCCGTTTGGCTCAGGTCGCGGGCGGCCAGCATCGCGATGTCCGGCGCCGCCGAAAACTTGGCGGTTAGGCGGACGAGCAACCCGTCAGACCAGATTACGTCGTCGTCGCTGAAGATGATCCAATCGCCGGTCGCGGCCGCGATACCCGCATTCCGCGCGGCCGTCGAAGACGGGGCGGCCAGCCGGAGCAGGCGGAGCTGCGACGAGCCCGACCCGAGCGCGGTCATCATCCGAACGACGGCTTCATGCGCCTCATCTTCCGATTGGCTGACGACGATCACCTCACGCACGGCGTCACCTTGGCGCAGGATGCTCTCGAGCGTCGCCTCAAGGGAGGCGGCGCGCCGATAGGTCGGGATGACGACGGAAAAGTTCATGCGGTCCGTTCGAACGCCCGAAGGTATGCGGCGGCGAAAGCCTGAGGGGAAAAATGCTCTTGGGCGCGATGGGTGGCAGCCCGACCGAGTCGGGCGGCCAAGGCGGGATCGGTGATGAGCGTGCTGATCTGCTCGGCCAAGGACTCAGGCGACCCTGGGCGGGCATAAAGCACGGCGGCGCCGCCGACTTCGCGCATGACTGGTAAGTCCGTGAATACGCAGGGCAGCCCCATCGCCATGGCTTCGGCCGCCGCGATCCCGAAGCCTTCCTGGGGGCCGGTCGAGAAGACCGCGCCTCCCCACCCTGACATCAATTCCCAAGGCCGGGCGTTAGTGCCAGTGAGCGTCACTTTATCGCCGATACCCAGCTCGCGGATCAATTCCTCCAACGCGGGTCGCAGCAGACCATCCCCGACTAATGTCAGGCGGAACTCCGGATGACGACCCGCGACCAATGGCACCGCCTTCAGCAACGTCACATGGTCCTTGAGAGCATCCAAACGGGCGACCATGCCCCAAGGCCCGCGTGCAGCCACTGGCCGAGCGGCGGACGACAGGAGATACTCCGGCTGGAGCGCGTTGGGAATGTGCATGTTCGCGTAGGCCGACCAACAAGCGTGGGCAGACAGTCCCTGACGGACCGTCGCGGAGCAGGCCACGAAGACGGGCCGGACGCGTTGAGGTAACAACAAACGGGCGAGACTATGCGTGAGCCGGCCCTTCCAGTCCGACCGGCCGGCCGTACCTATGTGTACCAAAGCTTTAGTATCCGCAGATAAAGCGGACAAGACCAACGCCAAGCGGCTCGGCGTCCAGATGATGATTCGGGAAATCTGCCGCCGAAGGCATGTCATGCGCCAATGCTTCACCCAAGACAGCCCAAGGAAACCGTCCCAGCCGTCGACCACGATGACCTCCGCGCCGGCTTCACGCCATCGGGCCACGGCGGCCCCCTGGTTATCAGCCGTGAACACGACGTGTCCGATCTCGGGAGCACCCCGAATGAAGGCCAGCAACGCCATCTCCACGCCGCCGAGCTGGGAGCATGGGCACCAATGATGAATCTTGGAAGGCAGGACGGCCGGCATGGTCATGGAGACTTGGGCGCCTCAATCCAGTCAGGAATGGCGACGACCATATAATAAAAGTCTGGAATCATCTCCTCCTCGACCACTACGCGCATTTCTTCGCCGACGACCGCACGCATAAGCGCGTCGACTACGATACGTAGCCGAACCGGCCAGCGCGGACCGAGACAAGGGTAACGACGAATCGTCGCGAAGCGCTGATAACCGAAACCCTTAAGGATACGAATCGAAGGAGGGACGCCTTGGCTGAATTCCTGCGGGCCGAGTTCAAACACAATAATCGGCTGATGCCGGCGGATCAACGCTTCTGCACCGCGGAGTACTGCAGGCTCATGTCCCTCTACGTCGATTTTGATAAGCTTTATGTCTCCTTCAAGGCCCTCGACGCCATCGAGACGACGTAATCTTACCCTCTCGCCTCCAGCTTCGACCGTCGTTGAAATCTGATTCGCCCCGCAATTTGAAGGATGAATAGCGAAGTTCGCCTCCCCATCAGCATCGGAAAGACCGAAGTTATGGCAACGAACGTTCCTAACCAAGGAAGCGTTGTATTCTAAAAGCCGGAAAGTCTGGGCCGATGGCTCAAAGCTGAAGACCTTCGAGAAATAGTCCGAAAAGAAAAGGCTGTGATTGCCGATGTTTGCTCCGATATCCAAAGCGATTGCCTGCTTGAATGCGACGGGGGAGCTCGCCTTAGTCCAGGCAAACAAAGCCTCCAGCTCGGCCAGCTCGTATACGCCATCGAGCTCAATCGACTGGCCGATGTGCTCGAAGGCGAAGATCGCCACCTGCCGCCGGCCGGCCTCGCGATGCCGGCGAGCCTGAGAATATAAGTAACGTAGGGCCGGCTGTCGCCAAAGCGCCTTCAGCCAACCAAGGCGACCATGCTTCATGGAAAATAGCTTCTTCATAGTGTTGTTGAATTGTCGGTTGCCCAAGCTCGTCGAAGCGCGGACCAAGAAACTGCGGCGGCGACCAAGGCCGTCGTAGCCGTGACGGCGATCCAAGAGTGGGGCGCTAAAATCTGGGTTCCACCCATGAGCAGGATGGCCCATACCATAGACTGCAAGGCGGGCTGGCCGATCCAGCCGCCCGAACGACGTCGCGAAATGGCCAGCAGACCGAGCGCGTAAATCGTATGACCGAGGAAGAACGCGATGCCAGCACCAGTCAGGCCGAAGTAAGGAACGGTGAACAAGGGCAAGGCCACCGAACAGGCGGAGGAAAAGCCTTCCGCCAGGATGACCGCCTTGGACGAGCCGCGGGCCATGAGCCAGTAGGTCATGGGCCATGAAAGCAGGCGGAAGAGGATACCCCAGGTCATCCATGTAAGGACTGGTAAGGCCGCGTCAAAAGTCTGGGCGTAAAGCAGGTGCAGGCAGAAGCCCCCGGCGCCGACCAGGATGACCAAGGCCGGCAGGCCGAGCATCACGCCGACCTCGATCTGTCGGTCGACGAGTCGACGCGAAGCGGACTCATCGGCCGCCGCGGCGACTTGCGGGAAAAATCCTGTCCCCATGGCGGAGACGACCAAGCCGGGGAGGCTCCCCGCGATCGCAGCGGCCGCCTGATAATGTCCC
>CAXNEN010000050.1:0-8630 GCA_964201505.1 Opitutales bacterium | reverse complement strand
GGGCGGAGCCTTCCGGCGGGAATTCGCCATCGACTGGTTGGAACCATTTCAGTGGCTTGCCGTCGCGCTCGACCTTGAGGGCGGCGGGCCCTTCGGCGTCAGTGCGGAAGGCCGGCTGGGCCGCAGCTGCGAGAATGCCTGCGAAGCTGAGGAGCAGGAGAAACAGGTGACGCATAAAAGTTCAGGCGAGGATTTCCTTCACGACGTCGCCGTAGACGTCGGTCAGGCGGAAGTCGCGACCGAGGTGGCGGGCGGTCAGTTTTAGGTGATCGACACCGAGCAGGTGGAGGATGGTCGCATGGAGGTCGTGGACGTGGACCTTGCCGGCGACGGTGCGGTAACCCATCTCGTCGCTCTCGCCATAGGTGAGGCCGGGCTTGATGCCGCCGCCGGCCATCCAAGAGCAGAAGCTCTCGGGTTGGTGTTCGCGGCCGTGCTTATCGATGGGGGATTTACCGCTGAGGTCTTGGCTCCAAGGGGTGCGGCCGAATTCTCCGCTCCAGATTACGAGCGTGTCTTCGAGTAGGCCACGGGACTTCAGGTCTTTGACAAGGGCGGCGACGGGTTGGTCGGTCTGGGCGCAGAGTTTGGGCAGGTTGCCGCGGATATCGCCGTGGTGATCCCAGCCGCCGATGCTCACCTGGACGAAGCGGACGCCGGATTCGCTCAGCTTGCGGGCGAGGAGGCAGGCGCGGCCGAACTTATCGGTGTCCTTGCCGCCCACGCCGTAGAGGTCGAGGGTCGCTTTGGATTCCTTGGAGAGGTCGACGATTTCCGGGGTGGTCGTCTGCATGCGGAAGGCCAGTTCCATGCTCTTGATCATGCCTTCCATGCTTTCGTCGCCGACGACATCGCTCTTCAGCTGGCGATTCATCCGTTGGATGAGGTCGAGGCGCTTGCGCTGAATCGCCGCGCTTTCGGAGGCGTTGCCAAGATTTTCGATGGGCAGGCTTTGCGCACTCGCCGGTACCGTCAGACTGGTGCCTTGGTGGGCGGCCGGCAGGAAGGAGTTGTCGTAGGTGCGGATACCCTGCGGGTGGATGGTAACAAAACTCGGGAGGTTCTGGTTTTCCGTGCCGAGACCGTAGCTGATCCACGAGCCCATTGATGGGCGTACTTCAGTGAAGGTGCCGGTGTGGAATTGCTGGGTCGCACCGGCGTGCTGGGGGTTATCCGCGTTCATGCCACGGAGCAGGCAGATATCGTCAGCGACGGTCGCCAGGTGCGGAAGCAGGTCGGAAATCATCATGCCGCTTTTTCCGCGGGGGCGGACGGGTGCCTGGGTGCCGAGGGCGAGGAATTTCTCCGTACCCACCTGAGTAATCTCTTTGCGCAGGGGCGAATCGATGCCCTTACCGTGGCGGTCGTTGATGAAGGATTTCGGATCGAAGAGGTCGATCTGGGATGGGCCGCCCTGCATGAACAGGAAGATGACGCGTTTGGCTTTGGGGGCGACGCCGTTGGTGTACGGCGCAGTGGGCGCGACGGCGGCGCGGAGTAAATCTTGGAAGGCGAGTGCGCCGAAACCGCAGGCGGTACGCTGCAGCATCTGTCGTCGGCTGAGGGGAGGAAGCATGGGCGTGGGGCTTTAAAGTCGGTAGATGAAGGTATTGGAGGCCAGTAGGCTGTGGCAGAGTTCCTGCCAGCGGGCGGCTTCGAGGGCGTCGGGCGCCCGCGGTGTCTTCAGCAAGGAAGTGATCTCCTTCAAGAAGCTGCGAGCATCGGTACGTTCTTCCCCGGTGATCGGCCGATTCCAAGCCCGCAGCCAGAGCGCCTCGAGGCGGGCGTTTTCATCCGCATGGGCGGCGATGAGTTGTTTTGCCAGGGAGCCGGCCCGCTTGCGGACCAGGTCGTTATTCAGCAAGAAGAGTGACTGCGTCGGCATGACGGTCTGGTTGCGCTGACCGGTGATGCCGGCAGGGTCGGCGAAGTCGAAGAAGCTCCGGATCTTGTCCGCAGAAGACGGCCCGTTGCGCATCACGGGGAGGTAGACCGTCCTTTCGAATTCTTGGGACGGGCGAGATTTGCGATGGTGGTAACTCGGCGGATTGACGCCAGCGGCCGAGAGTGCGCCGGTGTTTTCAATAATCTCGAGGGCCAGGGAAGGGCCGCCCGATTTGGTCGCGAGTTCGCCGCTGACCTTGAGCAAGGAGTCGCGGATGGCTTCGGCTTCGAGGCGTTGGCGGTTCATGCGCCAGAAGAGGCGGTTCTCGGGGTCGAGGCTGAGGCCTTCGGTGTGATTGGCGCTACTGAGCCTGTAAGCATGGCTGAGGACGAGTCCACGGAGGAAGCGCTTCTGCGACCAGCCGTCGGCCATGAAGCGGGTCGCCAGGTGGTCGAGCAGCTCTGGGTGGGAGGGGCGTTCGCCGCGTTCGCCAAAGTAATCGACGCTGCGGACGAGGCCCTCGCCGAAGAGCTTCTGCCAAAGACGATTCACCGTCACGCGAGCGGTCAGCGGGTTGCGGCGGTCGGCAATCCATTCAGCGAGTTGCAGGCGGCCGCTTTGGCCGGCTGGGATGGCGGGGAACTTATCCCAGGAAGCGACGCGCAAGGCGCCGCGAGGGACGACGGAAGCGGGGGCGTAGGGATTGCCGCGCACGTAGATGGGCATGTCGGCCGGCTTCGCATCGTCTTGCATGGCGAAGGCCTTGGGCGCCTTCGATTTGAAGAACTCGGCGTGTTGAATTTCGCTCCCTTTGGTTTTTAGGAGCGCGGCGATTTCATCGCGACGCTTCGTCAGCGCGTCTTTTTCCGGGGAAGGTTTAGGGGTGGGAGCGGCGGCGATGGGGGTCGCTTTATCAACAGGGGTAGCGGGTTTCGCCTGGGCGGCTTTCTCGAGGGCGGCGAGTTTGGTGACGACAGCTTTATTTTCTTCGGTCAGCTTGACCTGTTCCGCTTTCATCGCGGCGAGCTTGGCGGCGTGATCGGCTTCGGCCTTCTGTCGCTCAGCGAACTGGGTCGGGGATTCTGGCAGAGTCACGCTGCGGATGGTGCTCCACACGCCGAAGCCGACCATTTTGCCGGAGGAGGGGGAGCTGCGCAGCATGCCGGCCATGCCGTAGTAGTCCTCAAGCCCGACGGGGTCGAACTTATGGTCATGGCAGCGGGCGCAACCCATCGTCATACCGAGGAAAGCCCCGCCGATCTTGATGAGCTGGGTATCGATATGGTCCGTCTCCATCTTGGCCTTGTCGGGATTCACGATCTCGAGGTCGCCCACCTGTAGGAAGCCCGTGGCAATAATCTGTTCCGCGCGTTGCTCCGGAGAGGAGGCTGGCATCAGGTCTCCGGCGAGCTGCTCTTTGATGAACTGGTCGAACGGCTTATCCTGATTGAAGGCCTGAATGAGGTAATCGCGATAGCGCCAGGCATGTTCGGCGAAGACCTCGTTGGAGGTGCCGATCATGTCGGCGTAACCCGTGAGGTCGAGCCAGTGGCGGGCCCAGCGTTCGCCGAAGGCTGGTGAGGCGAGGAGGCGGTCGACGACCTTGGCGTAAGCGGCGTCAGAGTTATCATTCGTGAATGCGACGACTTCCTCGGCGGAGGCGGGGAAGCCGGTGAGATCGAGGCTGATGCGTCGAATCCAGGTATGTCGGTCGGCGTCGGTGGCAGGCTTGAGGCCCTTGGCTTCGAGTTTTGCGAGGAGGAAGCGATCGACTGCATCTTTCGGCCAGGCGATGTCTTTGACGGCGGGAGCTGGAGGATTAGCGACTGGCTGGAAGGCCCAGAACTGTCGGCCGGCTTCAAGGTCGATGGTGCGCTTCGGCTTGGCAGCCTTGGTCGCATCGCCCGTGCGCGGATCGGGGGCTCCGCGCTTCACCCATTCTTCGAGGATGGCGACTTCATCCGCCGGCAGGCGGCTTTTAGGTGGCATCGCGAAATCTTCGTCGAGGTAACGGACGGCCTTGATGATGAGGCTCTTCGTGAGGTCGCCCGGGATGATCGCCGGTCCATTATCGCCGCCGTGCTGCCAGCCGTCGCGGGTGTCGAGCGCGAGGCCCCCTTTGGTCTTCTTCTCGGTCGAGTGACACTCGTAGCAACGCTTGATCAACACCGGGCGCACCTTTGACTCGAAGAACAAGTCGTCGTCGCCGGCGGCCAGCAGGGCGAGCGGCGCGAGGAAGAGGGCGGTGATGGGTCGGAAGCGGCGCATGGCTCTCAGTCGGCCCAGGAGATATTGAAAAGGACGTGGTCCATCATCACTTGGGAGGCTTCGTCTGGCTTTCCGGTGGAGAGCGCTGCAAGCAGCTTGCGGTGGGCGAGGACGGTTTCCGTCTCCGGACGATAGTCGTCCGCGGATTGCTGTTTGAAGATTTCGACTAGGTAGGCTTCATATTGCCAGCGGAGTGGCTCCCAGAGTTGTAATAGTCGCAGGTTGCCGCTGCAGGTTACGACATAGTGGTGAAGATCCATGTCCAGTCGCGAGAGCTCGGCGAACGAACCAGCTTTCGTTTGTTGCTCGATGTTCTTGGCGACAAAATCGGTATCGGCGGCGGTCCAGTGCCAGTTGGCGAGCCTAGCGGCCATACTTTCGAGGGCGGCCCGGGCTTCCATGATCTCGCGGAGATCTTTCGCTGCGATGGTGCGCACGCGGGTGCGGCCAGTTTTTTCAAAGCTGACTAACCCTTCGCGCTCTAAGGCGATGAGGGCTTCGCGGACGGGCGCGCGGCTGGTATGGAAATGCTCAGCGAGGGTGGGCTCGGCGAGGGCGGAGCCTTGGGGAAAGAGCCCGCTGACGATCTCCTTGCGGAGGCGCAAATGGACGGCGGTCGCGCGGTTGTTCCGCGGGGCGCGCGGGGAGGGTTTGGCTTGGGGGGCGGCCATGTGCTTAAAGTGTCGACACTTCTTAAGCCGACAAGTCCTGAAGTGTTAAGTTCCGCATCTTTTACCTGCAATTGGCCTCATGGGTGAAAGGCTTTAGGCTGCCCAGCGATTCACCGGGATTTCCAGAAAGTTGCGAGTAATTCCTTAAAAAGCATCAGTTCACTTCACAACTTGATTGTCCGCACCTTTCACCGTGAGAATCAAAAACACTCCAAACCGTATGAAGCCGACATCTCCTTCTGGCTATGCCCGCATCCTTTGCCTGATGGCCCTGATCGGCGTCAGCTGCCTCGGTTCGGTGCAAGCCGCGCCGCCGCCCGCCGCCTTCGGGGTGTGGGACCGTGGTTCCTCTTTCGACCCCAAGGATTATCCCTTCCTGAAGGGTCTGGCCTTCAATCAGAAATGGGCGGACCTCGAAAAGCGGCCGGGTGTTTATGACTGGAGTGCATTGGACGACGCGATGGATGCGGCGGCCAAGAGAGGCCAGTACATCTACCTTTCCTTGGGCGTCGGGCCGGATGCACCCGATTGGATCTATGGCCAGGGAGTTCCGCGCGTGGTGTGCAAAGACCAGAAGGTCGACTCTTGGCCTGCATACCCCTTTTATCCGTCGAAGGAGTATAAGGCTCTCTTGGAGAAGTTGGTCGCCGCCTTTGGTAAGCGTATCCGCAGCTATTCTCCGGAGAAACAGGCGCGCATCGCGTTCATCCAGGTCAAGACCGGGTGCACGGGCGACGAATGCGCTTATAAGGGCGACGCTATCGAGAAGAAATACGACTTGCAGACGAAATCCTCCGCGTGGCGTGAGTTTCGCTTATGGCAGTTCGGCTTGTTTACGAGGACCTTTCAGGGAGTGCCTAACCAGCCTCGGATCGCCCTCATGTTCAATAACGTGACCTCGGACGATGACGAGAGTGGTGGCAAAGGATATGACGAAGAGTGGAAGTGGGTGACGGATAACGTCACCGGGGGTATCGCCATCAAGCTTGCCGGCAGCGCCCGCGGGCATCACCTGAGCGGTGAGCGGACCATGATCGAGGCGTGGCAACATCGCTTGGTCGCCTCGGAAGCCGCGCCTTTGTTCGCCCGGTCGGAAATGGACCAGACCTGGCAGCGCGCCATGTTCGCTAAGAATCTACCGATGAGCTTCTACTGGGGCGCCCTGACCGGCCTGCAGAACGGACAAAGCGTCTGGGACATCACCTCCGGGGCGCTTGAGTCCTGCAGGGAGATGGGGTTCGACTACTCCTTTTATTTCTTCAACCGCTACGCCGGCCAGATTGATCCTCGGACGGCCACGGGCGCCTTTTGCGCCCTCCATAAGGGGTTGGATGCCGCCGATACCAAGGCCTATCCCGAGGCGAAGTTCGGGAAGGCCTCGCATAAAAACACCGAGCGGATGGAGAAAATTGTGGCCACCTATGCCAAGTATGGCGCGGCCGTAGATGATAAGAACGGGCTGACGCTGGGGCAGGTGCGGCAACGCGATACGCAGACCGGATTGAACGATGTAGGCTGGGATATCTGGCCGGACAACTACGGTAGATTCCTTTATCAGATCGATGCGGATGCCACTTCGATTCCGCTCTGGCGCGTAGGCGGCCCGATCACCAACAAGTCTCCCATCTATTCCCGGTTCGCCCGCGGCTTCGAGCATTCCACCGGCAAGAACGCCCTTTACTTCAAACTGCACGACGGCTTTTCCCAGGGCTCTGCCCCGAAGGTCATGACGATGACCGTCGTCTGGTATGATGCTACGGCAGGCTCGACCTGGAAACTGGATTACGATGCGGGGAAGCCATCCATGAAGACGGCGCTGACGGTGACGGGCAAGGGCGACAAGCAGTGGCACCATGAGACCGTCACGGTGACGGACGCGGTGCTGCGTCAGGGAGGTGCCAAGGGTTCCGATTTCGCCCTCGTGAACACGGACGCCGCTGATGATATCTTTAGCCTCATCGAGGTACAGCGGGGTAAGTTGGAGAAGCCGGTGATGCTGCCGCCGACTCAGTTCAAGGTGTTCGACAAGGCGCCGAAGCCGCCCAAGGCGGATAAGCCTGACAAGGGTGAGACCACCAAAGTGAGGAAGAAGGACAAGAAGTGATCAGTCCGGGACAGTCGCATTCTTTGAACCAAGCGGCCCTTAGATCGGCTAACATACCAAGGGCGGAGATCGGCGATTTCTGTGCGGCGTTTTTAGCGCCAGCAAGACCGCTTTAGACCCGCTCCAGTTTGATGGGGTAGGTCTTGCCCGAGGCGAACTGGGCCACGATCAGGCTGCCGTCCGGATTGGCGATGACGTCGTGCGGATGCAGGAAGACGTCAGCGGTGTGTTTCATCGGCAGGAGCTTACCGGCGGCATCATAGACGGGCGCGGAACCGGCGATGTTCGAGACGACGCGGAGATTGGCGTCGAGGATCGAGAGGAAGCCTCGGCTATTGCGGTCCTTGGGCCAGTTGTCGGCGAGATGGGCCACGACGTAGTGCTGACCGAAGCGACGGATCTGACGGGGATTGCCGCCGGGGAGGTCGGTCTGGGCGAGCTTCTTGCCGTCGAGGTCGAGGCGGAGGAGATACTGCTGGTCGCTCATCGCGATGAGCATCGTATCGGTCTTGTCGGCCGCCGTATCGATCATGCCGCCATGCGGGCCCCAGTGGACGATGCCGCCCTCAGGTCCGCCGAGGAGTCGCTTAAACGTGCCGTCGGCCGCGTAGTGTAGGATGTAGTCTTTGCCGTAGCCATCGAGGACGTAGAACTCGCCATCGGCACGGTGGAGCGTCCAAGAGGGGCGGAAGTCGGTCTCCTTGGCGTACTTACCCGTGTTAGGAGGGAGGTGCCACTCGCCAAGTTGTTCGCCGAAGGTCGAGAATTTGAATACCGAATGACGGTTGAGATCAGTGACGAAGAGGGCTTCCGATTTCTTCCAGGGAACGAGCGCTAGTCCGTGGGCGCCAGGGAACTTCGGGCCGGTCCATTTGTGCGCCAGCTTACCGGCGTCGTCGTAGAAGATGACGTTGTTCGCGACGTGGTTGGTCAGCAGGATGATCTGTCCGTCAGCCGTGCGGGCGAGGCCGTGGCAATCGTTGACCGGCGTCTTTTCATCGAGCACGCCCCAGCCGGGAACGACGCGATACCTGAAGTCGCCTTGGCCGAGGACTTCAGGTGACGAAGCTTGGGCAAAGGATCGTCCGACCGCGCCATACCAAGCCCCGGCGAGCAGGGCGTTCTTGAGGAGGGAGCGTCGGGTGATCATTCTCTAGCCGAACGATAGGCTCGTCCGATGGCGTCGACTTTAGGCCATTCCTTCGCGATACCACTCCAGGCGAACGTCATGACGCCCGTAGCGGGCGCCTTCAGTCCGTGGCGGATGACCTCCCCGATCTCGCTCACCGGCACCCGCTCGCCCCAGTCCGAGGATTGCACGATGGGCCAGATGAACTTCTTTTCGCTGGGTTCGCCGCGGAGGCCAAGGAGTTCGCCGAGCTTGGCGCTCTGGCGAGAAATCCAGGCAGGGTCGCCGGCATGCCCGAAGCGGGCGTGATAAGGCATGATGCTGAACACATCGAGGTAGGGCGCCTGGGCGCGGAGATCGATGGCGAGCTTGTGACGGATGGCGCCGTCGCGCTCATCTTCACCCCAGGGGCAGTGGAAGGTTCCTAACAAGGCGCGTGGGCGGGTGGCGTTCAGGATTTCACGATACTCACGCACCCAGTCCGTGAAGACGGCGCAGCGATAGGTGGTCCAACGGTCGCGATGTTCGCCGAGAAGGGAGGCGGCGGCTTGCGTCGGATCGGCGGGAAGGCGA
>CAXNEN010000049.1:0-8703 GCA_964201505.1 Opitutales bacterium | reverse complement strand
GCACCGTCGAACAAGGGCAAAGTGACCTATCTCTGGGATTTCGGCGATAAGCTCCCGCCTTCGACCGAGGAGACGCCCACCCACACTTACGCAACCGCTGGCGTGTTCACCGCAACGCTCACCGTCAAGCTGGACAACAAAGAGGAAAGCAAGACGACCGTGACGATCAACTCCCTCTTCAACAACGAGCCCGAAAGCGCCAAGGATGGCTATGCCCGCTCCATCGCCTACTACCGTCGCTGCCACATGACCTGGAAGAAATACGAGGTCTGGGCCGCGAAGGCCTATTTCTCCAATGCGAAGATTCTTGCCACGAAACTCGACCAGAAGGACGCCGCCAAGGTGCTCCTGAAGGAGATGCTCGAGAAGGATCGCATCAAGGAAACCCGCGAAGCGCAAGAAGCCAAAGCCTTCCTCCTCGGACTCTGATTACCATGCGCCTCTCCCTCTTCCTTCCGGCCCTCGCCCTGATTGCGGCCGCCACCGCACCAGCCCAGACCTTCGTCTTTAAGGGCGAACGCTGGGAAATTAATGACCCCTTCAAGATGGATAATTCCATCCCGCCGAAGGCCGTTATCGACCCAAAGAAAGGCACGATCAACGTGGTGAAAGGCACCATCGATCGCACGAGTAACCAAGGCGGTATCGAAGTCACCCTCACCCGCAAGCTCTCCGAAGTCACCGAGGTCATCTGGCCGACGCCCGCCCGCCTCAAAGAGGCTCAGGCTAACGTCAACCGCGGCGAACCCGCCAAGGCTCTCGACAATGTCGAAGCCGTGCTGAAGTTTTTTGAACCCATCAAGAACGTACCGGGCTCTTGGTGGGTCAAGGCCTCCATTGTGAAGCTCGATGCCCTCGACCGCCTCGCCAACGACGCCGCCACGGCTGCCTTCCTCGACAACCTTGAGAAAGAAGAAGCTGCCAAACTGCCGGAAGTCGCCACCCAGATCCAGCTCGCCCGCCTGATGCAGCGCGCCCGTAAAGGCGAACATGACGCCGTCGTGGCCGAATCGACCGAACTCCTCACCAAGGTCGACAGCAACGAGCTCCAAGCCCGACTCCATATCGTCAAAGGTAATTCGCTCTTTGCCTCGAAGAAGTACGAAGCCGCGATGACGACCTACCTCCGCGTGCCGGTGTTCTTCGGCTCCGAGACCGAATTCATCCCCAAGGCCCTGCTTGGCGCCGCCCGCTGCTTCCGTGGCATGGACAGCCCTGCCCTGCGCGAACAGAAACTCGAGGCCATCGCGAACCGCTACCTCTACGACGTCATCGTCTCCTTCCCCGTCTCCCAGGAGGCGGAAGAAGCCAAACGCATGCTCCC
Source organism: Opitutales bacterium (assembly GCA_964201505.1). Taxonomy (GTDB): domain Bacteria; phylum Verrucomicrobiota; class Verrucomicrobiia; order Opitutales; family UBA953; genus UBA953. The sequence continues at coordinate 7,379 of CAXNEN010000049.1, read as the reverse complement.
CAAGGAGGAACGTGCCAAGGCCGAGGCCGACCAGAAGAAGATTGCCGCCGGCGGCCCCCTTCCCGAGGGCGTCATCATGGCAAAGCCCAAGCTCGCCGCCGAAGAAGGCGTCGAAGCCAACAAGTGATTCCTTGCCCCTTTCCAAATCCTAACCTAAAACCAACCACCACCCCATCATCATGAAGATGAACCTCCGTTCCACCTCCCTCAGCGCCGTCTTCCTCGGCCTTATGACCATTGCTGCCTCGGCTCAAGAAGCCGCCGGCGGTGCCAACAAGAAGACCCTCATGGACCTGTTCCATGAAGGCGGCTGGGTCATGTACCCGATTACCCTCTGCTCCGTGGCGATGATCTGGTTCATCGTCGACGGCTATATCCGCACGAGCGCCGGCAAGCTCTACCCCGTAGACCATGTCACCCAAATCCGCGAATTGTTCAAGAAGGGCGACTACGTCGGCGCCTATAAGTTCGCCAAGACCGCCGGCTCCCCCGTCGCCGACGTCGTCCGCGCCGGTGTAGCCTTCACCCCGGATGGTAAGACCATGACCGAAGAAGCAATCATCTCCGAGATTACCCGTATCAACGCTGAACTCAAGGGGCGCTCCTCCTACCTCTCCGTGATCGGCGTCTGCACCCCGATGATCGGCCTGGTCGGCACCGTGACCGGCATGATGAGCGCGTTCGAAACCCTCGGTACGTCCGGCGTGGGCGACCCCTCCAAGCTCTCTGGTGCGATCGGTGAAGTGCTTGTGGCGACGGCCTCGGGCCTCTTCATCGCGATCCCGGCGTTCATCTCTTACTACCTCCTGGCGAACCGCATCAACAAGGGTATCCACGACATCACGGAAATCGTGACCGGCCTCTTCCGCGCTTTCCCGTACGAAGAAATCGAAGGCCGCCAGGTCGGCGACGAAGAAATCTACGCCGCCAAGCCGGAATGGAACGCTTCCTCCAGCGTCCAGTCTTAAGCTCCTTCCACCCCTAACCAAACAGCACAGCCATGGCAGGCGGAGGAGGAGGCGGAGAAGGGGAACCGGAGTTCCAGGTCGCGCCGATGATCGACGTGCTTCTGGTGCTGCTCATCTTCTTCATGTCCATCACCTCATCGCAGGTGCTGAAGGTCGATAAGAACATCTCCCTGCCCGTCGCCTCCAACGGCGTGAAGCGCGACGACAAGGCGGCGGCTGGGCTCATCAATATCTCCTGGGATAAGACCACGGGTCAGGCTAAGTACAAAATCGACGACCGTGAAATCGACTCCAACGACAAGGAAGGCATCTCGAAGGAACTCGCCGCCCGCAAGGGTACGAACGAGAAGTACCGCTTACTGATTCGCGCCGACAAGGAGTGCCACGCGAAATACATCTCCAAGGCCCTCGAATGGGGTGCCGAAGCCGGCATCGACAACATCGCCTTCTCGGGCCTCAACAAAGAAGAATAAGCCATGAAACAACGCCCCGAACAGGCCGACGCGAATCCCGGCTTCCAGATTGCTCCCATGATCGACGTGGTCTTCGTGATTATGCTTTTCTTCATGGTCATGGCCGGTGCCGTGAAGGTTGAACATGAATTAAAGACCACCCTCCCCGGCAACGCCGAGACCGCTAAGGAGACCGATCTTCCCGACGAAGTCACCATCGGTATTAGCGAGACCGGAGAAGTGACCCTCAATGAAGACCCGGTCGGTGCGTCCGGCGACAAGCTCCTCGAAAACCTCTTCAACCAAATGAAGCAGTTGGGAAAGGCCGCCGAGGACTCCAAGACAAAGCTCCTCATCACGGTGCAGGCCGAAGAGAGCGCCCGCTACGAACGCGTGATCAACGTCCTCGACTGCCTGGCCAAGGCGAACATTTCGAACGTCACGTTCGCGGTGTCCGACACGGAGTAAGCCGGCCGAAAGTCGCCCAAAGGCCGCCTGCGGGCGGCCTTTTTGTTTTGGGGATTTGCCAAGCCAGCCAGACAGCCCATGCTCCGCCACATGAAAATCGCCCTCGTCGCCTTGCTGGCCCTCACCTCTCTCGCCCTCTCCGGCTGCATCATCGTAATCGAGCAGGCGCCCGCCGAGAAAGCAGCCCCTGTCAAGAAGGCCGCGGCCAAGCCGAGTCCGGACAGCACGAAGAAATAAGCTTTAGCCGCCGAAACCGGCTTCCGATTCGAGTACTTTACGCACGGCCTCAAAATCGTTGCCGATCTTGATTGGCGCGGGGGCTGGCAGTTCGCCTGGGAAGCGAGAAGCCTGGGCGTCACCAAAGGCGGCCAGCAGGACGTCCGGGAACTTAGCCGGATGGGCGGTGCCGAAGACGACGACGTCGTCGAGCTTGTCGCTATCAAAGGCGAGCAGGTCCTCGGCGGCCTTCCAGCCGACTGCGGTGTGCGGGCAAAGCACATAGCCGCTGGTCGCGCGAACGCGACGCATGGCGTCAAGCGTGGCTTGATCGTCAACGGTGACAGCGCTGACGGCAGGGCCGCCTTCGCGCCAAGCCAGCAGACGACTGAGGTTATTTGGGTCGCCGATATCCATGGCGTTGGAGGCCGTGGGTGTGGAGCGGCGCGGACGATACTCACCAGAGGCGAAAAGGTCAGGCAGGGGTGAGTTGGTATTGGTTGCGGCGACGAGCGCGGCAACGTCGAGTCCCATGCGGCGGGCGAGCTGCACGGCGCCGACGTTGCCGAGATTGCCCGAAGGGACCACGATGCCCATACGACGACCAGGTGCCAGGAGCCGCTTGGCGTGGAAGGCGAACGGGACCTGCGCAATCAGGCGAACGGGATTGATGGAGTTGGCCGTGAGCAGCGGACGGCGCCGACGCAGGGACTCGTCTGCGAGCGCACGCTTCACCATCGCCTGACAATCGTCGAACGTTCCGTCGACCGACAAGGCCACCACGCCGGGGCGGGGGCGGGCAATCTGCGATTCTTGCACACCGCTGACTCCGATCCGCGGATAGAGTACCACGGCACGGACGCCGGGGACGCCGGCGCACGCTTCGGTCACGGCGGCGCCGGTATCACCGGAAGTCGCAGCCAAGACGGTCAGTTGAGGGAATTCGTCACCGAGGACACGCGCGGTAACGCGGACGAGCGTGCGGACCGCAAAGTCCTTAAAGGCCGCGGACGGACCATGGAAGAACTCGAGGACGGCGATACGTTCAGCCGACGTACCCTTGAATCCCTCGGGTCGCACGAGCGGCACCGGGAAGTTGAAGGCCTCCTGGCAAAGCTGACGAAGGACCGCGGGTCCAAGGACCTCGGCGAAATAAGGGGCCACGACCGCCTCGGCGAGGTCGGCATAGGAAGCATCGCGGTAACGCTCGATAAAGTCGGGCGCGATCTGCGGGATCTGCGTCGGCACCCAGAGACCGCCCTTGGCGGGGATAGCCGAAAGCAGCACATCACGCAAGTTGCCGCGACAGGAGGCGTCGGCGGTGGAGACGAATTCCAACTTAGGACTCGGAGAGGACATGGACACCCTTGGGGTTGATGCGCGAGACGTAAGGCGTGGCCTTGATCGGCACCGACGAGAACACGACGGCGACGGCGGCCGCGACCTTGCGGGCGGCCTCTTCGCCGTCGCAGAGCGCAAACACGCTGGGTCCGGCGCCGGAGATCGAGAAGCCCAGCGCGCCGGCGGCCATGGCGGCGGCCTTGGCACGGTAGAACTCGGGGATCAAGCGGTGGCGGTGTGGCTCAGCGATGAGGTCATGGAGCGAACGTCCGATGAGGGCGTAGTCGCTCTTGAAAAAGCCGCAAAGGAGGCCACCGAGATTCCCGCTCTGCTGCGTGGAAGTCTCGAGCTGAATCTGGCGCGGCATGATTTCGCGGGCGACCTTGGTCAGCACGACGATATCCGGGTGCACGACGGCGGCCCAGAGGCGCTCCGGAATCGGCACATCCATGACGTCGAGTTCGGCGTTGGAACGGATGAGGGTGATTCCTCCTAGGAGACACGGACCCACATTGTCGGCATGCCAGGCCCCATCGGCCGCAGCTTCGCCGGCAACCACGAAAGGCAGGAGCTGACGGCGAGTCAGCGGATCCCCAAGGAGACGGTTGACGACGAAGGCGCCGCCGACCGCGCTCGCGGCGCTGGAGCCGAGGCCGCTGCCAAAAGGCATCTTCTTATGGATTTCCATCTCGATGCCGAGGTCGCTCTTACCGAGATGCCGGAGCAGTGCATGAGCAGAGACGCCGGCGGTGTTCTTCTTAGAGTCGAGAGGGAGGCGCCCTTCGTCGCCGGTGATCTTAGTGATGCGCAGGCCGGGGGTGGTCGAGAAGCGGGCCACGATCTCGTCGCCCGGGGCGTCGATGCAGAAGCCAAGCACGTCGAAACCGCAGGCCACGTTGGCCACGGTGGCAGGCGAAAAGATGCGGACTTCTTTGAGCGGCTGAGCGGACATATGACCCCCTTTAACAGGGTTGGGCAGACCTTTCGGGTTGCCTCCCCATCGGTCAACGGTGAACATGACCGTTAACAGTCCTTTGATGTCCAACCGCATCCACCAGAACGGTTTTGTGACCGTGGCGGCCGCTTCGCCGGCCCTCCGCCTGGGGGACCCTGCGGCCAACGCCACCCTGATCATCCAAGCCTTGGAAAAAGCCGCCCAAGAGGGGGTGGAAATCGTCGTCCTCCCCGAGCTCTGTCTGACCGGCTACAGTTGTGGCGACCTCTTCGGCCAGCGGACCCTCCTCAACGGCGCCCTTAAGGCCCTAGGGCAGGTTTGCGAGGCCACCGCCAAGCTTGGCCTCACCGCCCTCGTCGGCACCCCTCTGGAGGTCAATGGACGCCTCTTCAACGTGGCCGTGGCGGTCTCCCGCGGCAAGATCCTCGGTGTCGTCCCGAAGACCCACCTCCCTAACACCGGAGAATTCTACGAGCAGCGCTGGTTTGCCTCCGCCCGCGTTGCCCCGGTCGCCGAAGTCGACCTACTCGGCCAGAAGGTCCCCTTCGGTACCGACCTGCTCTTTCAGGCCACCGACATGCCCGACTGCATGGTCGGCATCGAAATCTGCGAAGATCTCTGGGCTGTCGAGCCACCCAGCGGGGCCCAAGCCCTCGCCGGCGCCACCCTGCTCTGCAACCTTTCCGCCAGCGACGAACTCCTCACCAAAGCCGCTTACCGCCGCGACCTAGTGAAGTCGCAATCCGCCCGCTGCCTCGCCGCTTATGTCTACGCCGCCGCCGGCGCCGGCGAATCGAGCACCGACCTCGTCTACAGCGGCCACGGGCTCATCGCCGAAAACGGCGTCGTCCTCGGTGAATCCGAACGCTTCCGCTTCGAACTCGCCCTGATTGTCTCGCAGATCGACCTCGATCGCCTCGCCGCCGAACGCCGCCGCAACAGCACGTTCTTCGGCGCGCCCGTCGCGGTCCGCCCGCGCGTCATCGGCTTCACCCTCGGGGTGCCGACAGGCCAGACGCCCAAGCTGCGTCGCCGTTACAGCCAGCACCCGTTCGTACCGTCTGATCCGCACCGCCGCGACGAGAACTGTCAGGAGATTTTTGCGATCCAGTCGACAGGCCTCGCCCGCCGCATTCGCCACACGGGCCTCAAGCACGTGGTCATCGGCGTCTCGGGCGGCCTCGACTCCACCCTCGCCCTGCTCGTCGCGCTGGAAGCCTTCAATCGCCTCGGCCTCGACCGTAAAGGCATCATCGGCCTTACGTTGCCGGGGCCTGGCACCTCAGCCCGTACACGCGTCAACGCAATGCGGCTGATGGAGGCCCTTGGTATCACCGCCCGCGAGATTCCGATCAACGAAGCCGTCGAGCAGCACCTGCGCGACATCCAGCATCCGGCCGGAAAGCATGACGTCACCTTCGAGAACGCCCAGGCCCGCGAACGCACGCAAATCCTGATGGACGTCGCCAACCAGAGCCACGGCTTCGTCGTCGGCACCGGCGATCTTTCCGAAGCCGCGCTCGGCTGGTGCACGTTCAACGCCGATCACATGTCGATGTACCACGTGAACATCGGCGTGCCGAAAACCTTAGTGAAGCACCTCGTCGGCTGGGCCGCGCACGCCCGCCACGTCGGCACCGAACGATCCATCCTCGAGGACATCATGGCGACCCCGGTCAGCCCCGAGCTATTGCCACCGGGCGACGACGGCGAGATCGCCCAGCAGACGGAGATGCTGGTCGGCCCTTACGAACTCCACGATTTCTTCCTCTACCACGTCATCCGCAACGGCTTCCGCCCCTCGAAAGTCCTCTGGATTGCCGAGCACGCGTTTGCCGGGAAATATGACCAGGCGGAGATCCGCCACTGGCTCCGTTCGTTCCTGAACCGCTTCTTCAGCCAGCAGTTCAAGCGCTCGGTCATGCCGGACGGCCCCAAGGTGGGCTCGCTGGCCCTGTCCCCCCGCGGCGATTGGCGCATGCCTTCCGACGCCGAGGCGACGGCGTGGCTTGCCGAACTGGGCTAACCCTGCTTGATGAGAGGCGTGAGCCCTCCCGCGCAGACGCATCCCGCCGCCACCCAGGCCCTCCTAGCGAAGCTGGGTCCGCAGGTCGTCCTGACCGACGAAGCTGCCTGCTTCGCCGCTTCGTTCGACAACATGCGCCTGTCCTTCATGCCCGAGGCGGTCATCCGCCCAGCGACGGAAGATGACATCGGCGTCACGCTCAAGCTCGCCAACGAATACCGCGTGCCCGTGACGGTCCGCGGCCGCGGCACCGGCAACACCGGAGCGAGCTCGCCGATTCATGGCGGCTGGGTCATCCACCTCGACCACTGGGACCAGATCGAGATCGATCCAATCTCCGCGATGGCGACCGTCCAACCGGGAGCGATCACCGCGCACATCAATGAACTGGCGGCACCTCACGGCCTCTTCTTCCCGCCCGACCCCTCCTCGCTCAATCACTGCAGTATCGGCGGCAATATTGCGACGAACGCCGGCGGCCTCCGCGCCGCGAAATACGGCGTCGTCCGCGACCATGTCTACGCGCTCGAAGGCTTCCTGCCGACCGGCGAAAAGGTCCGCTGGGCCGCCCCGCTCCGCAAGTTCGTCAGCGGGATTAATATCCGTGACCTTTGGATTGGTTCCGAAGGCACGCTCGGCGTGATTACCAAGGCCACCCTCAAACTCGTCAACAAGCCCGCCGCCCGCCGTACGTTCCTCATCGCCTGCCGGACAGATGAAGGGGCACTCGAAGCAGCCGCAGAACTGATGGGCCTACGCGTTAATCCCGCGGTCTTCGAATTCCTGGACACCCAGACCGTCGAAGCCGCCGAGAAACGCCGTGGTAGCCGCGTCTTCACCTCCGCCGAACTCAAGGGCGTCGACGCCACCCACGCCATCCTGCTTGTCGAGATTGACGGCCATCCCGCCGCACTGGCCGAGGACGCCGTCAAGGTCCGCGCCTGGATCGGCCG
>CAXNEN010000048.1:0-8743 GCA_964201505.1 Opitutales bacterium | reverse complement strand
CAGGCGAGCTCGACGCCTTCGTAGCCCATGGCTTTGACCTTGGGGAGAAGCTCGGCGATTTTGAGGTCGGCCCACTGGCCGGTGAAGAGGGTAACAGGGCGCTGTGACATGGTGAGTAGGGGTGAGTCCCCACTGTCAGCCAATCACCCCACTTTGTTCAAGTGGGCAATACTCACAGAGGCCAATTTATGCCTTACGCGACAGCGATTGGCCCAGTTCGGCCTCCAGCTTGTCGTAGGCCGCCCGGAGGGCTGGGTTCGGCTGGACGACACCCGGGGCGGGGGCGCAGAAAACAGGCTCCAGATCGGCCATCTTGGCCCCGCAAGCCCCCTCGGCGGCACGCAGGGCGGCACCTAGGGCGGCGGAGTCGGAAACGGCCAGGCGGAGCACCGGGGCACCAAAGACATCGGCGAAGATCTTGGCGACGGAGGGATTCTCGGAGGCTCCACCCGTCAGGAGCAGCTGCGTGGTCGCGGTACCGACCCAGCGGCTGTGGTAACGGAGGCTGAGCGCCTGGCCTTCGACGGCGGCGCGAGGCAGCGTCGCCTGGGTGGTGGCGGCACCGAGCGCGATACGGCCGGCGGGTCGGCGCGGCGTAATCTCGGGCTCTTCCATCGGGAGCACGGCAGAGACGGCGGCGGGCGTGGCGTCGACGGCAGCGGAGAACGCGGGCCAATCGGCGTGACCGCATTCGCGGCGGATGGCTTCGCGGGCGAGCGAGCCATTGCGGACGCAGACGAGGCTCATGCTACCACCCATCGGATTACCGAAGGCGTGGCCGAGGCCGGCGGAGTCGGTACGGATGCCTTCGATCGCGGCGAAGAGCGTATCGCTCGTACCAAGACTGATGACGACCTTGCCGGGCTTTGATGCGCCCATACCGACGAGGCTGGAAGGATTATCACCGGTGCCGATGACGACCTGACACTTTGGGGAGAAACCATATCGGGCGATGAAGTAAGCGGAGATGCCACCAGCCACGGTCGAACCGGGACGGACCGGCGGAAGCTTGGCCGCGAGATCAGGCGCGGTCGCGGCGAGCGCGGCCGGAGCCCAATCACCTTTGCGAATATCCATCAGGTTCATGCCGGCGCCGTCACCCGTGTCGATCGCGGCGTCCTTGCCGGCGAGTACCGAAGCAAAGAAGGAAGAGACCAAGTGGACACGCTTAGTCTTGGCCCAGGCGGCGGGGTCAAGCTTGGCGAAGCGGCGGATCTGCGGGCCGGTGAAACGCTGCGTGGCCACGGAGCCGGTGAGATCGCAGACGGCCTGATCTCCACCGAGGGCGGCGGCGATCTCGGCGCATTCGGCCGCGGTGGAAGAATCCATCCAGATCGGCGAAGAGTGACGAGAGAGGACCGGAGAAATCTTCGCGGAGAGCGACGTCGCGCGATTACCGTCAGCCAACGCGGCTTCGTAGCTGGCGGCGAGGGTGACGCTGCCGTGCTGCTGGCCAGAGACGGAGACCGCGTCGATCTTCGAGAGATCGGTCAGTTTGGCGAGGCGGTCGAGCGCGAGCTCGAGACCATCAAGCCAGAGGAGCGGATCGGCGTGGACTTCGCCGCCCTGCCCTCCGCGGATAAATCCTTCCGGATGTCCGCGGTCAGGGAAGTCGGCGCCGAACGCCGCGCGGGCTCGGGCGACCGTCGTGCCTTTCGCCGTGTCCAGCACGAGCGCCGTCGCGCTCTGCGTGGACAGGTCAAGACCCAGGACGATCGCCATAGCCTCAGCGGATGTACTCGTTGATCAGGTTCTCGAGCATCTCTTGGCGGCCAGACGCGAGCGTCGGCGCCTTGATGCCCTGGGCGTAGGCGTCGAGCTGGGCGAGCGTGACCTTGCGGGACTCGACCTTCTTGCCGATACCGCTGTCCCAAGAGGCGTAGCGATTTGAGACAAACCTATCCATCTTGCCGTCCTGGATAATCGCGTGGGCGATTTTAAGGCCGCGGGCGAAGGCGTCCATGCCACCGATGTGGGCGTGGAAGAGGTCGACCGGCTCGTGCGATTCGCGACGACGCTTGGCGTCGAAGTTGAGGCCGCCCTTCGTGAGGCCACCCATCTTGAGGATGCGCAGCATGATGTTTGTCGTGAGGTAGAGGTCAGTCGGGAACTGGTCGGTGTCCCAGCCGACGAGCGTATCGCCGCGGTTGGCATCGACCGAGCCAAGGGCATTCGCGCCGATCGAGACTTCCATCTCATGCTCCATCGTGTGACCGGCGAGCGTGGCGTGGTTGGTCTCGAGGTTTAGCTTGAAGTGCCTCAGGAGGCCATATTCGCGGAGGAAGTTGAGGCAGGCGGCCGCATCGGAATCGTACTGATGGGTCGAGGGTTCGCGCGGCTTGGGCTCGATCAGGAACTGGCCCTTGAAGCCGATCTTCTTCGCGTGGTCGACGGCGAGGTGCAGGAGCGCGGCGAGGTGGTCGAGCTCACGCTTCATGTCGGTGTTGATCAGCGTGGCGTAGCCTTCGCGACCGCCCCAGAAGACGTAACCTTCGCCGCCGAGGGCCTTGGTGGCCTCGAGCGCGTGGCGGACCTGGCTGGCACCATAGGCGAACACGTCGGCATTAGGCGAGGTACCCGCGCCCTGCGCGTAGCGCGGGTGGGCGAAGAGACAGGCGGTACCCCAGAGGAGCTTCTTGCCGGTGCCCTTCTGGAAAGCCTTCAGTTCTTTGGTGATGCGGTCGAGGTTCGCATGCGTCTCGGTGAGGGTCTTGCCTTCGGGGGAGATGTCGCGGTCGTGGAAGCAGTAGAAGTCGATCTGGCACTTCTGGAGGAACTCGAAGAAGACCGGGATACGTCGCAGGGCGTTGTCGAGCGAATCGGAGCCGTCATCCCAGGGCATGAGGGCGGTGCCGGCGCCGAACGGATCGGAGAGGCTGTTGCGCATCACGTGCCAGTAGGCCGCGGCGAAGCGCATATGGTCTTTCATCTTCTTCCCGCCGATCTTCTCGTCCGGGTTGTAGTGCTTGAAGGCGAACGGGTTCTTGGACTTCGATCCTTCGAACTCGATGACCGGGACATTAGGGAAGTGCGACATGACTTATAGGAGGGAGGGCTCTGACATTGGAGTCCGCCCCCTTGCTGCCAAGAAAGGAATGGAGGCCGCCTATGAACAAAACGACAGGCAGGGAGTCCGCATACAACTGCGCCTTGCGCCTTCGCGGGACCTGCCTAGGGTGGCGGCATGGAGGTCGTCCACACCATCCCTAAACTGCGCGCCGCAGTCGCCCGGGCCCGTCTGGCCGGCAAGGCCATCGGGTTTGTGCCGACGATGGGCGGCCTCCACGAAGGCCACCTTAGCCTGATTCGACGGGCCAAGCAGGAGGCTGCCTTCGTCGTGGTGTCCATCTTCGTGAACCCGACCCAGTTCGGGCCCGACGAGGACTTTTCCAAATACCCGCGGACCTTCGCGAACGATCGCGCCGGCTGCGAAGCCGCGGGCGCCAGCCTGATTTTCGCACCCACCGCCGCGGACTTCTACCCTGCTGGCGTTTCGACCTGGGTCGATGTCGAAGGCGTCTCCGCCAAGCTCTGCGGCGAATTCCGCCCCGGGCATTTCCGCGGCGTCGCCACCGTCGTCGCCATGCTCTTCAACGCCGCACAGGCGGACGTCGCCGTCTTCGGCCGCAAGGACCTCCAACAACTCGCGGTCATCCGCCGGATGGTCCGTGACCTGCACATGCCAGTCCGCATCCTCGCGCACGAGACCGTCCGTGAGCCTAACGGCGTGGCGATGAGCTCGCGCAATCGCTACCTCTCCGCCGAACAACTGACGCAGGCGACCGCCATCCCCGCCGCTCTGGCCGCGGCGAAAGCGCTCGCCCAAACCGGCGTCACCGACGCCGCACGTCTGCGAGATGCCGCGGTCGCCGTGCTAGCAGCCCAGTCCGCGCTCAAACTTCAGTACTGCGAGATTATCGACCTTGAGACGATGGCGCCCGTCGCCACGACCGCTGGATTTAGCTGCGCCATTGCGATCGCCTGTCATCTGGGCGCGACGCGCCTAATCGACAACGCCGACCTTTAATCAGGTCAGGCTCAGGTAGACCGCGGCCAGCAGAATCAAGGCCCCGATCAATCGGCGGGTCATGATGCTCCGGCCCACTTGCTTCTCCGAGTTAGAGAACCAATGCCCGACAACCCAGACCAGCGCGACGCTCCAAAGGCCACGCGTGTTGTAGAGGACATTAGTGACCGTGACCTCTTGGTAGACCGCGATGCAATAGGCGATGCCCATCGCCTGGACGGTCAGCAGTAAACCGCCGCCGAAGGCCCAGATGACCATCGGGCGGGGCATCTGCCGCAATGGCGCGGAGAAAAATGGTATCAGGGCGAACGATAACGCTCCCACCGTCATGAACATCACCGGGCCGAAATGGCCGAAACCGAAAGCTGGCACCCACAGCTGTTGCATCACGTCCGTGGCCGCGAAGGCAACCGAGGCCAGGAAGGCGAAGCCGACGCTCATCAGCAGGCGCCTACGGTTCGCCCGCCACTCGCCGCCTAATAAGGCTAAGGCCAGCGTCGTCAGGAACGTAGCCACCCAGAGTTTCCAGCCCAGCTGCTCGCCCCCCGTTAGGAAGACAAGGAGCGCGACGAAGACGACCTTGGTGCCGAGCACCGGCGTCGCGATGGAAATGTCGCCCCGACTGATTGCGATAAAGGTGAAGACCTGGCCGATGAAGAAAGCCGTACCCGCTAAGACCGCATGGGTGATGTTGGTCGCCGTGAAGGGCTCGCCCCCATGAAGCAGCCAAGTCTGGAAAAGGACGGCCCCCATTAGGTTCACGATGAACAGGACCCGCCAGGGGTGGCCGCCATCCATGGCCCGCTTGAGGGCCATCGCGGCGAGGGTGTAGCCCACGGCCGAGCAAAGGGGGATGACGATGGAGACAGGAGAACGCATCAGGCAGGCCCGAACGAACGCCCTTCCCTGCCCGCTGGCGAGTCCGAAGGAAGAAAACCGCCCGCCAGGTCAGCCATGACCTTGCCCCGTGCTCGCCCGTGGGTACGCTGACGGCATGGGGCAATTTTCCTACAAGAACGAGGTGGTCGATCCACACCGGAATACTCTGTCCGAACAGCTGACCTTAGACCTGCAACATGTCGCCGACGCGCCTCTGCTCGCCTTGGCCAAGCAAATTCCGGGCGGATACATCCACCGCAAACCCTTCCTGCGTGACTCAAAGTGGCTATTCAAGAAGCGCCTTGGCCACCTTACCATGGATGCGGCCGCCATCGCCGAACATCTTCCTTGGTACGCCGAAGCCCTAAAATGCGAAAAGGCCAAGTTACTCGAAAACCTGGACGAGATTGCCGGCATCATCGGCGGCCCCCGCACCGCTTTGCTGTGCGTGCTCTGGAACAACCAAGCCGAGCAGAAGGACGTCGCCCTGCCCGCCGACCTCCTTCCGCGTCTGCTGGCCAACGCCAAAGCGCAAGCCAACAAGCCTGACGCCAAGGCCTGGAAGTCGGCCATGACCAAGCTCGGTGGTACAGCAGAAAAAGAACCTCTCGATTCCGTCGACGCCCTCGACTCCGCCGGCAAGACCGTCCGACGACTGCTGCAAGAACTCTCCCAAGGTAAGGCCGCCCGTGAAAACGAAGGCCGCCAGATCCGTCGACAGCATACCAACGAACTCGAGGCGAAGGATGCCGAGATCCGCAAGGCCCGCGAGGAAGCCAACCGCCAGGTACAGGAAGCCGCCAAGCAGGCGGTGGCGCTCGAGGCTAACATTGCGGCCCAGCAAGCCAAGCTGGCCGGGGAAGAGATCGAGGTGGCGAGGCTGCGTGGCGAGCTGGACCGAGCCCGCAAACACGTGGCTAAGCAGGCCCGGGAGATCGCCGAAGAACTGCTCTCCGAGGAGATCCGCCCCTGGCTGGCCGACGCACGCACCTTGAAGTCAGCCTCTGAAGAAGTGGCGAAACTACGCCAGCTCACCACGGAGAACGTCGAGAAGGTTCGCAAGGCCCAGCGCGACGCCGACCCGTTCCTAGCGAAGGAGCACGAGCTCCGCCAAGCCATCCCCCAAATGGAGGAGATGCTCAAGCTGCTCCGCCGCTACTTGCGTACCGCTGGCCAAGCTATTCCCGAGGCGGTCACGTTGGAAAAACGTATCACCGAGCACATCGAAAAGGTTCGCTATGAGCTCGAGAAGCGTGACCAGCCCTCCGACCCATTCCTCGAACGCATCTCGGCGAAGATTAACGGTGCGGACGCGCGCGAACTAAAGTCGATCGAGAGTGCGCTCCTCCTCGCCGAGCAATCCGGGCTCGTCGACTCACGACACGCAGACCTTTATCGCCGAGACCTTCACCGCCGCCGTTCTTACATGGCGGACCGCGCCTTCCACGAGCAGAAGCAGTCTGGCCCACTCGCGCTACTCGAACGCGCCGTCGCCACCGGCGAGAAAGCTCGCCTCGCGCTCGACGCCAATAACTTCGCCTGTCTCCGCCAGGACTACCTCGGACTACGACTGGCGACGAAGAAGAACGCCCAAGGCGAAAGCCGCTTCTTGCTCGACGCCGACGCCCGCCAGAAAATGGTGCAACTAGCCGAGAAACTCGCCGATGACGCTCCAGGCCTGCATGTCTGGGTCAGTTTCGACGGTCAGCCAACCGCACTCAAGACCACGAACTCGCGCGTCCGGGTCACCTTCAGCCGGGCCGGCGCCAAGGCGGATCACGACATCATGGACCTGGTGGCTAAGGACAAGACCGTGGAGGCACCTTGGTTCGTCGTGAGCGACGACATCGAGGTACGCGACGCTACTGCGCGCGAAGGCGCCTACATCATCTACAACGACGCGCTGATCCAGCTGTTGGTGAATCGGGGCCTCCGGGCCTAAACAAGACGGGCGCATCCTACGATGCGCCCGGGAGGGAAGCAGCCGACACTACGGCTTACTTCTTCTTGGCGGGCGGGGCGGTGACGGGCGGGGGCAGTACGCCCGCAAAATCCTCCGCCTTGAGGCCGCGGTGGAACATATTAAAGGAGTAATTGCTGGGCTTCCATTCCACGACTGGAGTGACATCAGCCTTGGCTGGGACATCGAGACCGAGGCCCCAGAAGACGCCATTGATGACCAGACGGCGAAGCGATTCGTCCTTGAGGTCGCTGGCGGAAGCCATGGTGGTGGTCAGCACGCGGTTCTTGGTGCCGCCGGCATTAGGGACCACACGGGTCCAGGCCACGGCCATCGCGGGCGAATTGATACCCTGTTCCTGCTTGTCGGTTGAACGCTTCTTGGAGCGCTCGCTGAGCGGGTCTTGCGGGTTCATCCCCTTAAGCACGAGGCCGCGGAGCAGAATCTGGGCGTCGGCGGGCGGGTAAGCCTCGTAGACGTCGGTGTCGCCGAAGATTTCGCCGACGCCATTGAGGACGGCGAGCTTCTCGGCGCCAGGCTCGATAGCCGTGCGGGTGGCTTCACCCTTGTGGTTGCCCCAGTGGCTGACCCAGGTCTCGCCGAGCACATTCTTGCCGAAACCGCCCTTGGCATTCCAGTTATAAGCAGCGAAGGCGCTGTCTTTCGGGATGCCTGAGAAAGCGTGCGTGCTCGTGCGGGTGGCGACGATTGGCACGCCGCGCTTGATCGCGGCATCAAACTTCGAAAGGGCGACATCGTTCCATTTGCGGAAACGCAGGCCGAGCACAAGAGCGTCGGCAGTATCGAGAGCTTCGGGCTTAGCGAGGGAAGCGCCGTTGTTCGGATTGATCACGCCGTCATCGTGGGAGAAGAGGACGGTGCACTTGAAGCCGTGGCGCTCGGAGAGAATCCGGGCGAGCATCGGCAGAGCTTCTTCGGAACGATATTCCTCGTCGCCGACGAGTAACACGACGTGTTTGCCGGCACCAGAACCTTTGCCGGCGGGGAATTCCAGCCAGCCCGGGCCAGAGGTGAACGCGTCCGCGGCGACGGCCGGGAGCGCGAGGACGAGGGCGGCAAGGACCGCCCAGAGATGGAGATGACGCTTCATGGGGTAAGACCGTGGAGACTGGCTAACGATAGACGGGTTTCAAGCGCCCTGTTGGGGCATGACTTCGTCATTTCCGCTCATACTTAGGTCATTTCTTCACTGGGGCGGAAGAGAACGGGTCCGGCCGGATGGTTTCACGGCGGCCGTCAGAATAGGTCGTCACCTGGTTGCCAAACGGATCGGGCCGAGTGGTCGCACGCGTGCCATCACTGAAGGTGGTCGTTGAGCCACCGAAGGGGTCCGGACGCGTCGTGGCCGTAACGCCGTTACTGTACCGCGTCGTCGATCCACCGAAGGGGTCCGAACGAGTCGCACCCGTGACGCCATTGCTGAAGCGCGTCGCCGAACCCCCGAAAGGATCGGGAGTCGTCACGGCGGTCACGCCATTATCATAACGGGTCTGAGTGCGGCCGAAAGCGTCGGTCCCGATGACGCCGCTGCGCGGCGATTCACCGGTCCGCGAGGCGGCCGTCACGGCAATGGGCTTGGCTGCTGGCTGGGCGACGGGCTTCGTGACCACCGCTGCGGCGGAATCCTTGCGGGGGGTTTCTTTCTTCGGGGAGCCCGGCGTGGCGGCGAAGACAGCAGCGAAACCAACGGCGGCAAAAAGCAGAAGCGTCTTCATGGGGATGATTCTATTAGAAACCAAAGGAGGCGGGACGCAAGCCACGGCCATGTGAAAACAAGAAGGGCGGGCACCGCGAGGTGTCCGCCCTTCCGTTCGTGCGACCGAAGTCGCTTAGGCGATGACCTTGTCGACAACCTT
>CAXNEN010000047.1:0-8781 GCA_964201505.1 Opitutales bacterium | reverse complement strand
CCGCCATCCAGGAGCGAATCGACCACCGGCGAGAGCGCACCGGCCTGTTCGGGCGTGAAGGTGTCGGAGCGAAGCCAATCGAGCAGTGCCGAGAGTTCCGGGTCGGCCGCGAGGACCGCGCGCGGATCGTAGCCATCAGCCCAGAGCTTCTCGACCGCTTCGACCTGCAGGCCGAAGATAAAGATATTCTCGGCGCCGACTTCTTCGGCGATCTCGACGTTAGCGCCGTCGAGCGTGCCGATGGTGACCGCGCCGTTGAGCGCGAGCTTCATGTTGCCCGTACCCGAGGCTTCCTTGCCCGCGGTCGAGATTTGCTCGGAGAGGTCGGCGGCGGGGATGATGTATTCGGCGAGCGAGACGCGATAGTCCGGCAGGAACACCACCTTGAGCAGTCCGCGGACGCGCCCATCGCCATTGATAACAGCAGCGACCCGGTTGATCGCGTGAATGATGTGCTTGGCGAGGGCGTAACCCGGCGCGGCCTTGGCCCCGAAGATGCAGACGCGAGGCGTGAAGGCCCCGTTCGGCTCGTTCAGAATGCGACGGTACAGGTGCAGGATATGCAGCAGGTTGAGATGCTGGCGCTTGTACTCATGCAGACGTTTGATCTGCACGTCGAAGAGCGCGTCGGGCGAGACTTCCACGCCGACGAGTTCCTTGATGCGGGCCGCGAGGCGGACCTTGTTAGCGCGCTTGATGGCGAGAAAACGGTCCTGGAATGCGGGTCGGTCAGCCAGGGCGTCGAGCGTGCGCAGGCGGCCGAGGTCGGCCTCCCAGCCCTTGCCGGCGACTTCGTCGCACAGAGCACCGAGCTGAGGATTGCAACCACTGACCCAGCGGCGGGGCGTGACGCCGTTGGTGACGTTCACGAACTTGCCCTTCCAGAGCTCATTGAAGCCCGGGAACAGATTTGCGCGGATGAGGCGGGAGTGCAGTTCGGCCACGCCGTTGACGTGATGCGAACCGACCACGGCGAGGTGGGCCATACGGATACGCTTGGGTGAGCCTTCCCGGATGATGGAGAGTTCCGTCTTACGGGCGTCGTCCCCGGGCCAGCGCTTCTCGACGTCCTCGAGGTGGCGACGGTTGATCTCGTAGATAATCTCGAGGTGGCGCGGCAGCACCTTCTCGAAGAGCGGCACGGACCAAGTCTCGAGAGCTTCCGGCAGCAAGGTGTGATTGGTGTAACTGAAGACCTGCGTACAAACGCCCCAAGCTTCATCCCAGGTGCGGCGATGCTCGTCGACCAGCAGGCGCATTAACTCGGCGATCGCAATGGAAGGATGCGTGTCATTGAGCTGGATGGCGACCTTCGCCGGCAGATTATCCAAGCTCGCATTGAGACGGCGATGGCGGCGCAAAATATCCTGCAACGAGCAGGACACGAAAAAGATTTGCTGCACGAGACGTAGCTCCTTACCGCTCTCGGTGCTGTCGTTGGGATAAAGCACCTTCGAGATGGTCTCGCTCGCATCACGCTCGCGCACCGCTTCGACGTAACCACCGCGATCGAAAGCCCTAAAATCGAACTCCGAATCGGCCTTAGATTCCCACAGGCGGAGGTAGTTGACGCTGCTAGCATTGAATCCTGCGATCGGGATATCCCAGGGCACGCCGTGAAGATTCTTCGTCTCCACCAACTCCGCCGAATGATTACCGCGATCATCCTTGCTGTACTTCACCCGCCCATACAAAGGCACACTCACGCGGAAGTTCGGACGGCGCACGAGCCAGGGATTATTATTCGCCAACCAATTATCCGCGACCTCCACCTGGCGTCCCAGTGCAAAGGTCTGCCGGAATAAGCCGAACTCATAATGAATTCCGTAGCCGATAGCCGGGATATCCATCGTGGCGAGGGAATCGAGGAAGCAGGCGGCGAGGCGACCGAGCCCACCGTTACCTAGGCCCATATCAGCCTCTTCATCCGCCACCGCTTCAAGATTCTGGCCGAGTTCGGCCAAGGCCGCCGCCGCCACGTCGCGTAGGCCGAGATTGACGAGATTATTACAGAGCACCCGCCCCATGAGGTACTCCAAGGAGAAATAATAGACGCGACGGACGTTCAACCTGGAATGCTGGGACTGCGTATCGATGTAGCGCGCAATCATCAGGTCGCGGGCGGCCATGCAGGTGGCCATCCACCAGTCGTTACGGGTCGCGGTGACGGGGTCACGGGCGAAGGTGCTTTTCAAGTGACGCAGAATCGCATCGCGGTAAGCGACGACCTGCGAATCAGCTACGAGCTTTACCGCCGCCTTCTTGGCCGGCTTCGGGGCGGACTTGCGGGCCTTAAGCACCTTGACGGATTTCTTCGCGGGCTTCTTCTTTTTAGGCATGATTGTTAGTGAGGACAATCCACCTTAAGCCACAAGCGAGCCAAAACCGCGTCAGCCCTGTGCCATCTCCCGCAACTTGCTCAAATCCAGCTTACCCGTGCCTAAAATCGGGACGGCGGGCACTTTCTTGAACACCTTGGGAATCCACAGATTAGCGAGCCCTTCGGCCGCGAGCGCCGTGCGGATCGCCTCGACATCGACATCATCGACATGCAACACGACGAGCTGCTCGCCCTTGGCCGGATCCGCGATACTCGCGACGGCGACCTTGATTTCAAAGGAATCGGTCAGCTTCATCACCTTGCGCAAGGCATCCTCGACGGTGCCATGCGGGACCATCTCACCGCCAATCTTGGAAAAGCGGGAGAGTCGGCCGGCGAGGTGTAGGAAGCCGTCCTCGTCCATGCGCCCGAGGTCGCCCGTGCGATACCAGCCATCCGGCGTCATCGCCTTAGCCGTCTGCTCGGCATCGAGATAGCCCATGAAGATATTGGCGCCCTTGATTTCCAGGAGGCCCACCTGCCCGCTCGGCAAGACCTCGCCGGTCTCCGGGTCGAGAAAGCGGACGGCGACGCCGATGACAGGACGGCCGACGGAACCGCGGACATTGCCCAACCAGACGCCATCGGGACCTTCGGGGTCGATCCGGTCGGGCACATTGACGGCAAGCACGGGGCTGGTCTCGGTGATGCCATAGCCTTCCAGAATCAACGTCTCCAGCTGGGCGGCGAAGGCATCGATGAGGTCGGTCGGACACTTCTCGGCCCCGACGACAGCCCATTCGAGAGACGCGAAATCGGCGGCCGTACCGCGCCGGAGATAAGGGCGCAGGAAAGTCGGCGTGCCGACGACGACCGTGACCTTCTCTTCCTTGATCGCCTTCACCGCAGCGGTCGAATCCAGTGGCGACGGCAAGGTCACCAAACGCGGCGGGCGAGAGAGGGTATACCAAAGCCCAATCGTGAAACCGAAGCTATGGAAGACCGGCAGGCTGCTCAGCAGGACCGCGTCGTCCGGCAGGATGTCCGCGTCGTCGATCTGCCGCAGGTTGGCCAGGATGTTACGGTGCGAGAGACGTACGCCCTTGGGCTGGCCGGAGCTGCCGCTGGTGAAGAGCAAAGCCGCCTCGTCGTCGCCGCCATGCTTCGGAAGCCCCATGCACGCCAGCACCCAGGAGGTCGGCAGACAGCGGATCAGGCTAATGCGGAAAGCGAGATCGGGACGTGAGTGCGCCGTCAGGAAGTCGGCGACGTCGAGGACGTGATCGCCCCACGGGAAGTCCGGAGACTTCTCGGAGAGCTTACTGCGGAACGCGCCGGCGGTGACGACGAGGTCCACCTCGGCGCGCTGGAGGCAGGAGAGCGCCTGCTCGCGACCGAGCGAGAAATTGAGGTTCACCGAGACCTTGCCAGCCAGTACGCAACCGAGGTTAGCCACCGCCGCCGCGACGCCCGGAGGCAGCACGATCGCGACACGCTTGGACGTCGTCCGGCGCTTCAACTCGCCCGCGAAGGCCCAGCCCAAGGCCAGCAGCGACGCTCCAGAGAACTCGCGGCGGGCTGAGGTGCGGTCGACCAAGGCGACGGTACCGCCCTTCTTCGCCAGACCCTCCGCGACCTCACGGCCGAGATGTCCTTCGAGGGATTTGCGCATGGCGAAGGCTTCCGCGGCGAGCTCGAGTAGACGCGAGCGGGTCTTGGCATGCTCGGCCACCGGAAACGGCTTCCCAATCGCGACGCCGATCGGACGCGGGAAATGCTTGGGTAACTTCCAGAAAGACTTTCCTCCGCTGTAGCTGAAGATTGAGCCCCACATGCCATCGATGGCGACGGCCAGGATAGGCGCGCCACCCCGGCGGGCGATCAGCTCGAAGCCTTTGCGCAGCTGCATCAGGCCACCGTTATGGGTGAGGCCGCCTTCGGGAAAGATGCAGACGACTTCACCGCGTGCGAGCGCTTCGCCCGCCTTGACGATGGCCTCCTTGGCCTTCGTCTCCGAAACCGGAATCGTCCCCATCAGTCGGCACATGAAGCCGATGAACTTATGCCGTTCGAAACCTTCCCAAGAGAGGAAGCGCACCGGACGACGCGACATCACACCCAACACCACCACGTCGGCATAGGCGACGTGGTTCACGATAAGGAGAACACCGCCTTCTTGCGGAATATTCTCCAACCCGCGGACACGGATGCTGTACCCGCACTTCAGGAGCAGCCAGCACAGGGTATGCATGACGCAATAACCCAACGACATCGACTTGTGTCGTCGCGGTGCCCGCCAAGCGAAGGCGACTAGGAAGATCGTGAGTAGGAGTAGTCCGAACGCGACGAACGTCAGGGCGACATAAAGCAGGAACGAGTAAAGCAGGGGCACCCCGACAAGGTGCGACCTCCGGCGACGGGTGCAAGCGAGTCCTTTCGGGTTGACCCCTCTCGTTCTGTGACTGCCCTATAGAGACCCGCGATGCGCGACTACGTCCTCAGACGGTTGCTGCTAGTCCCACTGACCTTCGTGGGCATCACGTTCGTCGCGTTCTGCTTCACCCGCTTCGTCCCGGGTGGCCCAATCGAACAAGCCCTCGCCGAGCGCCAGCAGGCCGACCGCAAGCAGTCTTCCGCCGCCCGCCCCAGCGGCCCGGCATCGCCCGAGGAACTCGACAACCTCAAGCGACGCTACGGTTTCGATCGCTCTCTTCTAGAGGCCTATGCCATCTGGCTCGGCGCCCTGCCCGGCCCGGCGGACTGGATCACGGTGCGTCTGGATAAGGACGGCAAGGCCGAGGCGGAGGTCGAAGACGACCTCAATCCAGGCAAAATCTTCAAATTGAACGTCAGCCAGGCCGGAAGCGTCCTCAAGGTAACCACGACGGACGGCCAACCTCGGCCCCACTGGTTCGCTTCACTCGCACCCCTACCCGACGACCCCGAGACAGCGTTGCGCGTGCTCGTCTATCGTCGTGCCTTCGCCGGCCTACTCCAAGCGGAGCTCGGCGATTCCACCACCAGCGACAAACCCGTATGGGACGAGATAAAGGCACGGCTGCCCATCTCGGCTTGGTTCGGCGGCTGGTCCTTGCTCCTCGCCTACGCGATTTCGATTCCCCTCGGCGTCGCCAAGGCCCTGAAACGCGACGGCTGGTTCGACCGTGGATCCTCGCAGGTTCTTTTCATCCTCTATTCCGTCCCCGGCTTCATCCTCGCCGTCGCGATGCTGCACTTGCTCTGTTTCCATCTCGGATGGTTCCCGACTAAAGGGTTTGATTGGGCGAACCTCAGTTGGGCTGGTCGCGTCCACCACACGATAGTACCGCTCGCCTGCGAGATGGTCGGTGCCTTCACCGCGCTCACGCTCTTCACCCGCAACGGACTACTCGATAACCTCGCCGCCGACTACGTCCGCACTGCCAAAGCCAAAGGCCTCAGCCACAGGCGCATCGTCTTTGTGCACGCGCTCCGCAATTCGCTCATCCCCTTGGCCGCGACCTTCGGGGGCAATCTCGGCTTCTTCCTCACCGGCTCGTTCCTCATCGAAGTGACGTTCAATATTCCTGGCCTCGGCCTGCTGGGTTACGACTCGCTCGTCCATCGTAACTACCCCGTCTTCCTCGGCCTCCTCACGCTCTCCAGCCTGGCGATGCTCATCGGCAACATCGTCTCCGACCTCTGCGTCGCCGCCGTCGACCCGCGCATCCGGTTCGATAAAACCGCATGAGCTTCTTCGACCCCATTACATTGCAGCGTTTCGACCGATTCCGTCGCAACCGCATGGGTTGGTGGTCACTGCTCACGCTGGTAGCGATTTCCGCGCTCACCTTACTCGGTCCGCTGCTCGTGGGCAATCGTCCGCTCGTGCTCAAGGTCGATGGGGTCACGCGCTTCCCCGTCTTCGCCGGCTTCATCTCGGGGCGCGAACTGGGCCTGAAGATTGAAGGCGAACCCAACTATCGCCTGCTGGCCGAAGAGCTGAAACAGAATGGACGCGGCTGGCTCATCATGCCACCCGTACCTTTCGCCCCGGGAGAAGTCTGCGAGGTGATGCCAGAGGCGTCCCGCGACGCCGAAGGACGGTGGCAAGACCCTCGCGGCATCATCTCCGAAGGGCGCATCTTCACGCTTAATACGGATGGTACCCGCCGCCAGGCCTGGACGATCATCAACGGCCGGCCCGAAGGCGATGCCCGTCTATTCGCCGAAGGAGTCGGCATCGCTCGCGCGAAATTCGCCAACGGCAAGGTCGTTCAGCGCGTACCCACAGCGGACCGCACCGACTGGGAGCCGCAGGGCTCGCTCCGCACACAAGTGCCCTCCCCCTGCCCGCCCGGACTCGATGGACATTGGCTCGGCACCGACGAATCTGGCCACGACATCGTGGCGCGGCTTTTCGGAGGCTTCCGCATCCTGTTGCTCTCCGCGCTCATCTTCCTCCCTTGCGTCTACACCATCGGACTGATTCTGGGCGCTGCGATGGGCTACTTCGGCGGCTGGTTCGACATGGTCTGCCAACGCCTGATGGAAATCTGGTCCAACATCCCGTTCCTCTACGCCATCATCTTTCTCGCCAGCCTCCTCGAGCCCTCGCTAGCGATTCTCATCTTCATCCTCGTCGCATTCTCATGGATCGGGCTCGCGCAGCAGCTACGCGCAGCAGCCTATCAAATCTCCGCCCGCGACTACGTCACCGCCTCCCGCGCGCTGGGGGCCGGCCACGCTCGTATCATCTGGCGACACATCCTGCCCAACTGCGCGACGATCATCCTGACGACGCTCCCCTTCAGCCTGCACGGTCTGGTTTTCTCGCTCTCCGCGCTCGACTACCTCGGCTTCGGCCTGCCGCCCACCGAGCCCTCCTGGGGGAATCTCCTCCAACAAGCTAAGGAGAACTGGGACGCCTGGTGGATCCTCGGCCCGACGCTCTTCTGCCTCGTTGGTACCATGGTCATGATCAACTCCATCGGCGAGGCGCTCCAGGACGCCTTCGACCTCCGTCGCGCCCAAAAATGAGAACCCTTCTCGCCTTCCTCTTGATGCTGACGACTGCCTCAGCCCAGACCTACGCGGACCCGAAGGCCGCGGCTTACTACGCCGAGCATAAGGACTTCTTCCATTTCGCCAAGCCGACCGACCTCCCTAAAGACCTCGTCTGGCGCAATGGTTCGGAGCAGAAAGAATTTGCGGATTCGCGGGCCCTGCGGGGCGGCACCTTGCGCCAGTTCACCGGATCCACACCGCCCACCCTCCGCCGCGTCGGCCCCAACGCGAACAACGGTTTCCGCGGAGAGCTTTACGATAATAACGACTTCGGCCTGATCACCTCGCATCCGAACACCGAGGAGACCATCCCTGCCCTGGCGACGAGTTGGGCGATGTCGGCCGACGGCATGACGGCCTACTTCCGCCTCGATCCGAACGCCAAATTCACGGACGGCCAACCAATCACCGCCGACGACTTCTTCTTCACGTTCTACTTCAACCGCTCGCCTTGGGCGAAAGCCGACTGGTACGCCGATTTCTACACCCGCGAGTGGGGCGGCATCACGAGGTACGACGCCTACACAATCGCGATTAAGGCCCCGCGCAAGCGTCCGTATCAGCTCGAACGGCTGGGCCAACTGATTCCGCTGCCGCGCAATTTCTTCAAGGAGTTCGGCCCGAATTACGAGAAGCTGTACAACGATCGCTTCCAGCCAACGACCGGTCCTTACTTCGTCGGCCCGACCGGCTTACAACGCGAAAAGTCCGTCACGCTCACCCGGGTGCAGGACTGGTGGGGCGACCATCGTAAGTTCTACCGCTACCGCTACAATCCCAACGCCATTGAATACGGCGTCATCCGTGAGATGGACAGCGCCTACGCCTCGATGCTCGCCGGCGAGATTGACTTCATGCCGATCATGATGCCGCGTTACTGGTACGGCACCAACGAGAAGAAGGCCTACCAAAACGGCTATCTCACCAAAGCCCAGTTCTTCAACGACATCCCTCGCCCTCCTTACGGACTCTACCTCAATACGCAGAAGCCCCTGCTCTCCGACCTCGACGTGCGCGTCGGCCTCCAGCATGCCACCGACTTCCAGCGTGTCATCGATGGCTTCTATCGCGGCGACTACGAACGCCTCAACCAGTTCAGCGAAGGCCTCGGCAAGTTCACCGAACCCTCGATCCGTCCCCGTCGCTACTCACCGGAACTCGCCCGCGCGGCCTTCGCCAAGGCTGGCTTCACCCGAGTCGGCTCTGACGGTATTCTCATGAACGCGGCCGGCGAACGGCTTTCGTTCCGCCTGACCTTCGACACCTCAGACCGTCGCAAGTATCTCGCGACGCTCGTCGAATCGGCCCGCCGCTGCGGAGTGGAGTACCGCCCTGAGACACTCGAGCGCACCACGATGTATCGTAAGGTCATGGAGAAGAACCATGACATCGTCTTCTGGGCGTGGTCCGTCTCT
>CAXNEN010000046.1:0-8789 GCA_964201505.1 Opitutales bacterium | reverse complement strand
ATTCCCATGCATATCGAGAACCTGAAGATCTTCCGCGACTTGGTAGACAACGAAAGTTTCTCCAAGGCCGCCAAGCTCAACGCCATCACCCAGTCGGCCGTCAGCCAGCAGCTCCGCTCGATGGAAAAGCATTTCAACGTCCTGATCGTGGACCGAAGTCAGAAGCAGTTTCGACTCACGCGCGAAGGCCGCAGTCTCTATGAGGCCGCCAAGGACATCCTCAACCGCTACGAACAGGTCGGTAGCGAGATGCAGGAGATGCGTAAGGTCGTCAGCGGAACCGTCCATATCTCGACGATCGTCTCGATCGGCCTCCATGAGCTCCCGCCGCACGTGAAGTCGTTCATGCAAAAATTCCCGCACGTCAACGTGCGCGTCGAATACCGTCGCTCGAATCTTGTCTACGAAGACGTCATCTCCAACGCCGTGGACTTCGGTCTCGTCGCCTTTCCCCAGAAAACCCGTCAGGTGGAAATCATCCCCCTGATGGAAGATCAGCTCGTCGCCATTTGCTCGCCCAGGCACAAGCTCGCAGGCAAGAAGGAGATTGATCTCACCGACCTGCAGGGCGGCAAGTTCATCGGCTTCGACCAAGACATCCCGACGCGCAAGGCGCTTGACCAGTTCTTTCGCGAACAGCGCATCGAACTCGAACCCTCCATGGAGTTTGATAACATCGAGACGCTCAAGCGCGCGGTGGAAGTCGACGCGGGCGTGGCGCTGGTCCCCGAAGGCACCATCCGCCAAGAAGTCGAGCAAGGCACGCTCGTCATGCTGCGTCTACGCGACCGCCGAGTGGCCCGACCATTGGCCATCCTGCACCGTAAGGGCCGCGTCCTGACGCCGGCCATGAAGCGCTTCATGACGCACCTCATGAACAGCACCGGCGCCAAGGCTCCGGCCTGATCAGACGCGACGGCGGGACGCCTGGGCTGCGACCGCAAAGCCCGGCAGTGCCTGCGCGCACAGCAAGCCCAGTCCCAGCCAAAGCAACGCCTGGTCGGCCGGCGAACGCAGGGCCGTGGCGGCGAGACCCCACCAGAGGAAGGCGCCGAACAAAGGTGGCCAGGCACGGCGCAAGGCCGCGCGCGCAAGGGACCATGAACCCAGCAGCACCGCCGCCAGGGACGAGGCCAGTGGGCCGGACAGCAGGCCGCGGGCGAAATAAACGTACGCCACGAAACCTAACGCCACGAGGAGCCCCGCCAGCACCGCGGCATTCACGCGGAAATGCGTGGGCAACAGGTACAGTCTCACCCGATGGGCGTGCAGGTAATACGCCGAGGCGACGATCCCCATGATCAACGTGAGCGTCCAGATATAGCGCGGTCCGTTGATTGGGATCGCGAATTGCAGGATCGCCCATTGGGCCAGGAAACACTTCGCGAGGATGAGCGACCAGATGGCGCCGAGCCGATCGGTCACCAACGACTCACGGTAGGCACGCTCAACGGAGAGCGAGAGCTCGGTATCCTGGGCAGGGGGAAGAGAAGTGACGGGCATGGACTACCTCGCCCACAACTTGAGACTGCGGATCGCGACCGCAACCGGCGGAGGCACTTCTTTTTCCCAGCCGCCCTCATTCTTGCGGATTCGTTCGGCCAAGGTACGTGGCTGGCAGGCCATCGCCAAGGGGTCCGCCCCCGAAATCGGCACTAGGAAGCCGTTATTGAGTAGGTGCTGGAACAGGCCAGCCACCGAGGGTCGCATCTGGATGGCGGAAGCGGTCACGACCGAATCTTCGGCGACACTGTAGCTCTCCGGGAAGCAAACCTTACAGGCGACGGGGTCCAGGATCAGGCGGCGGAGCTGATCCCCGCGCATCGGGTAGACCATGACGCGGACGCCATCCTTGAAGAGACGGCCGCAAGACTCCAGGACGCCGCCTTCGAGGTGGGTGTAGTGCTCGGGATTAAAGAGGTCGACGAGGTTGTTCATGCCCGCAACCAGCGTAATGCTCCCCGTGGTATGCAGGCGGAAATAGGCCGGGAGACGGTACCAGCCGCGATGGCGCGTGACCAGAAGGGGGTGCTGCATCGCGCCCACGAGGCGGATGCGGTCGATGAGCTCGGATTCTGGGTGCGGGTCGGAACCGATGCACATCTCGAACAGCGGGACCACGTCCTTGCCGCCCTCGGGCAGGGCACGCAAAGCGCAGGCCAGCATGTCCACATTGACGATCGAGACCGGGCGGAAGGTGCCGCGGGCGACCAAGACCGAGCGCTTGTGGAAGTATTCGCTCGGGACCTGCGGATCGCCTTCCGGGCCGAAGAGCACGGCGTCAGTGAGGCCGAGGCGGACGAGCCGCAGGGCCGCCGCGCGGTTGTCGAAGGAGCCAAAAGCTGGTCCGCTGAAATGGACAAACTCGACCTCGACGCGCCCAGCCCCGACCTCATCGACCAAGGCATTAAGGAAGTTGTCGACGCTATCGCACGTGTTGAGGGCGGCGTGGATGAGGTTCACGCCGACGGCGCCGAGGGCGTCCTGCTGACGGTCCGCATCCTTGTCCCAAAGACGGAGATGGAGGATGACTTCGCTTGGCTCAGCCTGAGGCCGATCCTGGAAGCGGATACCAATCCAGGAGTGCCCCTGCCCTTTGCCATCATGAGGGGTCGTCGCCACCGTATCGGCGAAGGCGAAGAAGCGGGTCACCGGGCCGCGTTCGGCCTTCAAGCGATCGACGAGGAGTCCGTACTCATGATCGAGCATCTGCTCCAGCCGTTGACGGGAGACATAGCGCTGAGGGTGACCGTAGATCGCGTCGCTGACACGCATGTCATAGGCGGAAATACTCTTCGCCACCGTGCCCGAGGCTCCGCCCGACTTAAAGAAGTGCCGGACCACTTCCTGCCCAGCCCCGATCTCAGCGAAGGCCCCGTAGGCCGACCGATCGAGATTGATGGCCAACGCCTTGCGGGAAGTGCCGGCGCCGGCCGAGGACGTGTTCTCTGACATAACGAGAAACTAGCCCCCAAAGCGGGCGGCATCGAGCGGAAAGGGGCATCAATAATGAGCTTTTGATTGGCGAAAAGGAGACACGAAAGCATCATTCCAATGACACCCGTCCCTTTCCCCCTCCCATGAAAGATTTCTTCAAGTCCGTCTTCGCCTCCGCGCTCGGCACTTTCCTCGCCATCGCCATCGGCGGCTTCGCGTTAATCGTCCTCATCGTCTCGCTCGCGAGTTCGGCCGGCAGCAACCATGAGTCCGCCACGGTCTCCGTGAAGCCCAAGACGATGCTCGTGATCGGCGGAGACCTGACAATCAACGATACGCCCGCGCATGGCGCCCCCGGCCTGGATAGCTTCCTGCTCGGGGGCGACGGCCCGGAAGTCGACCTGTTGCGAGCGCTGGAAGCGATCGACCTCGCGGCCAAAGACCGCAACATCGCGGGCATCTTACTGAATGGTGGCCTCTCCGCCGGCGTCACCCAGAAGGCCGAGTTGCGCCGGGCAATCACCGCCTTCAAAGCCAGCGGCAAACCGGTACTAGCGTGGATCGAGAACGGCTCGCAGGGCGAATACTACCTCTCCAGCGTGGCGGATAAGGTCCTCGTCCACACGACTGGTGAAATCGAACTTAAGGGGCTTTCCTCCTACCACATGTATTTCGGCGAAACCTTGAAACTACTGGGGGTCGGCGTCCAGGTGACGAAAGTCGGCAAGTACAAGTCAGCCGTCGAACCTTATATTGGCGGCACCATGAGCGAGCCTGCACGCGCACAATCGGAAGCGCTCATAGGGGGCATCTGGAAGCGCATCCTCGGCGAGATGGCCAAGTCCCGGGCGATGAGTACACCGACGCTGGCCAGGACAGTTGATTCCGCTGGCAGCTTCAGCGCCGCTAAAGCCGTCGAGCTCAAACTCGCCGATAAGGCGATGCATCGCGATGAACTGGTCAAGCAAGTCATCGCCGCGGGCGCCGGCGCGGATGAATCTGGTACTTCTTTCCTGCAGGTCAGCCTGCATCGTTACGCTGGCAAGGTCAGGCTGCCCCATGGCGGCGGACGTATCGCAATTGTCTACGCCGAAGGCGAGATTGTCGACGGTTGGGGCGCACCGGGCGACATCGGCGGCGACCGCTTGGCCCGCGACCTACGCCTGCTTCGCGGCGACAAGCGCATCAAGGCGGTGGTGTTGCGCGTCAACAGTCCCGGAGGTTCGGCGTTCGCCAGCGACGTGGTCGCCCGGGAAGTCGGCCTACTCCGCAAGAAAGATATCCCGGTGGTCGTCTCGATGGGCGACGTCGCCGCAAGCGGGGGCTACTATATTTCCGCCAAGGCGAACCTCATCATGGCGGACCCTTCCACCATCACCGGCTCAATCGGCGTGTTCGGATTACACCTCAACTACGGAGAACTCGCCAAGAAGGTGAACCTTGGGACGGACGGAGTGAAAACCGCCCGGTTCGCGGACCTATTGGCCGAGCACCGCGCCGCGACGCCCGAAGAATTGGCCATCGTCCAGACGTCGGTGGACGGTATCTACGAGGAGTTCCTTCGCATCGTTGCCGAGGGCCGCGGCCTGAAGCGCGACGGGGTCCATGAGATTGCCCAAGGGCGCGTCTGGCTCGGCGAGGACGCCAAAGGTCTCCGCCTGGTCGACAAACTAGGCGGACTGCGCGACGCCATCAAGGAGGCCATGGCCTTGGCCAAGCTCGATCAGGCCGAGCTGATTCAGGTGCCGGCGCTTCACTCCGGCAGGGATAACCTGCTCCAGAAAATGCTGTCCGACGACCAAGATGATTCACCGCTCTTCACCAAGGCTTCGGTCGACCCGGCTAAGGAATTCCTGAAGGCGAACGCCAAGTGGCTAAGGGCTATCCGGGTGCTGAACGACCCCAAGGGCGTCTACCTCACCTGCCCAATCCTGCCGGACCGACGCTGATCCACCTCAAGGCTGTTTCGGCATCTGAGCGCGCGCCTCAGGCAACCAAGCCTGGAGCTGCTTCACTCGGGTCGTATCCGAGGGGTGCGTAGAGAGAAACTCGGGGGTCTTGCTACCGGCCTTAGCGAAACGTGCCCAGAAGGCGGGCGCCGCGGCCGGATCGTAACCGGAGCGCGCCATAAAGAGCAGACCGAGGTAGTCGGCTTCGGATTCATGACTTCGACTGAAAGGAAGCAGGATGCCATACTGGGCACCGAGCCCCACCGCGGCCATCCAGGAGGAACGGGTCTTGGCGGAGGAATTCTTCGTGGCTTCGTCGGCGACGGCGGCGGCGAGCGCGATGCCCATAACCTGCGAGACGCGCTCGGAACCGTGGCGACAGATGACGTGCGCGACTTCATGGCCGAGGATCACGGCGATGTCAGCATCTGTCGGGGCGTAGGCGAACATCCCAGAATTGAAACCAATCTTTCCGCCGGGCATGGCGAAAGCGTTGGGCGTTTTGTCGTTGATGATAGCGAATTCCCACTTTGACGAAGGGGGCAGCACACCGGCCTTATCGTCGCGGCGGGCGGCGGCCACAATCTTGAGACCGATCTCCTTAAGCTTGGGCAGACGGGGGTCGGCGGGGAGCTTCTTCATGTTCGAAAACTCCGAAGCCGACATCGAGGCGACCTCAGACTCATCCACCATGATGAATTGGGAGCGCCCCGTGATCGGCACATTCTGGCAGCCGACGAAGGCGAGCGCAGATAAGAGGAGCAAGAGCGGGCGCATAGGCGTGAAAGAGCGGGGTCAGGACTTAGCCGACCCTTCGTCCACCGGCCGGCCGCGGGGTTCGTCGACGTAATACTTACGGTAGGAGGAATCGTACGAGTCCGTGTAGGCCGAAGCCATCCGGAGTGACATGGAATTGAGCACCACGCCAAACAGCGGAGCCTGAGCTTCCCGTAAGCGCGCAAGGCACGATACGGCGTTCCGCAGATTGACGGAGTTATAACGGACGACGTAAATCACCCCGTCGACTTTCGGGAGCAGGTGAAGCGCGTCGGAGACCGCGCCGATGGGCGGAGAATCGATGAAGATGCGGTCGTAGCGCGAACGCATCTCTTCGATCATCGCCAAGAACCTCGGGTTATTGATGACTTGGGTAGGGTTCTTGCAACTCAGTCCCACCGGCAGGACGTCCAGTCCGGGGGCGACGTCATGGACGATGGCCTCCTCGAGCGTCGTCTCACCGTTGAACCATTTGCTGAGCCCACCGTCGCCGGTAAAGCCAAGGGAAGGACCGACGTTTGGCAGGCGCAGGTCGGCATCGATGACCAGGATGCGCTCGGCATGCTGGGAAAAAATTAGGGCGAGGTTTGTGGCAACGAAAGTCTTGCCTTCGCTGGGACGCGTGGAGGTCACCAGAAAGACGCGCGCCTTGGAGACCGCCGGATTGACCTTCAACGCCGAGTAGATCGAGCGGACCGCCTCCGTGGCGATGCGGTCCTTGTCCTGACGCGCCAGGAAGGCGCGGTCCGGACCGGAGGTCCCGGCGACGCGCGGGATGGTGCCGATGAGCGGCAGGCCGAGCGAATTCTCGACGTCCTTCACCGACTTGATGCGGTCGTCCAAGGTACCAATGACGATGATGAGGACGACGCCGAACAGTAGGCCGGCGCCGACGCCGACCAGCGCGTTGAAGTAATAGTTCTTGTTAATCGGTTTATCCGAGACGGAAGGCATATCCATAATGCGGATGGATGTGCTCGTACCGGATGTCGACGAACGCAGCTTGGCTTCCTCGTAGCTGAGCTTCATGCGACTAAGGAATTCCTCATTGGCCTTGATGTCCTTATCCACGCGCTCGAGGTCGACGTTGGCGGCCTGTAACTTGGAGATCTCCTCTTCCTTGGCGACGAGGTTCCGCAGGATGGCCTCGTGGCGCGCCTTCGCGTTATCCAGCGCACCGCGGCGGGACTTAATCGCCTGAAGAACCGCTTCCTTCAGCTGGTTATCCACCTGCTTGAGGGCTTCTCGTTCGGCCACGAGCTTAGGGTGTTGGTCGGTGTAAGTCTCGGTCATCTGGCTAACGCGGATCTTGGAGGCGCTGATAGCGGTCTGAGCCGCGGCGACGTCGCTGTCCGCGCGGATCTGCGGTATGTCGCCGACCGGCCGGCCTTCCTTCTCATAGGCGATGATGAGGGAGACCAGGATTTCGTTCTCGTCAATCTGCTTGCGGGTTTCCTCGCGATCCTTGACGAGTACCGAACGTTCGGTTGTGAGCGTGTTCGTGTCCTTGGCGATGGACAGGAGCTTCTGGCTTCTGATTAATTCGTTTTTCTGTTCGAAAAGACGGCGGACCTTATCCTCGAGGGTCTCAATCTCGATACGGGCTTTCTCGACAAGCGGATTGGTCACCATCAAGCGGTCATCCTCGCTGTACTTCTGGATGGAGTCGCAGAACAACCGTGCGATCTGACGAGCGAGGTCGCGGTTCGGGTGGGTGAAGTCGATATTGATTACCAACGTCTGGCGCTGTGGATTAATTCCGCGCTGCTTGGCGAAGACCTCCTGCTCCGTGAGCGGGCCGGAGAAGATGTTACCGGCTTGATAGGGCTCGAGCACGAGCTTGCGCTCCGCGGCGGTCAGCCGCTTGGAGACGCCTTCGATGATATTCGCGCTACGCATCGCTTCGACGGCGGTGAAAAAGTCGTCGTTCGAGACGATCTTGAAGTTGTCGTCAGCGGCCGAGGAGCCTCCGTTGATATTGGGGGCCAGGCGAAAGACGCGCAGGCGGCCGGTCGCGCGATATTCGGGGGTTGTGTTGTAGGTGTTAAGGAGAGCCAGCGTCAGGAAGACCAGGGAGGAGAGGATGATCCACCAATAACGCTCCCGGAGCATCAAGAGGTAGTTCTGAATCGAATTAGTATCCCCTGCCCCAGTCCGGCCATACCCGCCATAGTTACCATATCCCTGATTGCCCCCACCGTAGCTGCCATAACCAGCGCCATAGCCGCCATAAGAACCATAGCCGCGGTTACCGCCGCGAGTCGTGTCGGGCGCTTGGCCGTCGGGGGAAGGTTCCGGAGTGGCCATAGGAAAAGATTAGATGCGGCTGTCGCGGACGTAGATCTGATCTTCGTCCTCCAGCACAAAGTCCGGCTCATCGCCGTCGTCGATACGACGGACGTCCTTGGTGATCACCAGCGGCGTCCCTTCGCGCGTACGCTTGATCGCCACATCGGAACGATTACCCCGGGGGAGCACTCCGCCGGCCATCGCCAAGGCTCGACCAAGGGTCAAGGTCTCCTCCGGAGGGATGGAGACTGGACCGGGCTTACCGACGTAACCGGAGACATAGACCCGGCGTTCGGCGTAACTCACGATCGAGATCGTCACCTGGGGCTTCCTA
The DNA here is from genome assembly GCA_964201505.1 of Opitutales bacterium. GTDB lineage: Bacteria > Verrucomicrobiota > Verrucomicrobiia > Opitutales > UBA953 > UBA953. The sequence goes on along the minus strand of CAXNEN010000046.1, from coordinate 503 downwards.
AAGTAGACTTTGAACTGGTTGGCGAGTTCGACCTGAGCCTGCGTCAGGGTGAGCCCGGCGACTGGAACGAGCTTCTTCAGGAAAGGAATGTCCACGGTGCCGTCGGAGTTGATACGGCGTTCGATCTGCGTGTCAGGCTCGTTGATGACCAGAACGCGAATGAAGTCCCGCGGACGAAGACGGTAGCTATTTTGGCGCTCGGCGGGTTCGGCCTGCTGCGTCGGGGTCGCGACGACATACCCAGTGGGAAGGCTGGCGGGCGATACCTTGGTTTCGCCGGACGAGGTGACCAGCGGGGGCATAGCGGGAGCTGTGGCGGAATCAACAGAGGCACCGCGGCCGATGGTGAGAACATTTTCTGGCTCAAAGGCAGCCGCCGAGACGGGTGCGGTCCGGGTAGGGGCGCAAGCCGCGAGAAGGATGGCGGCACCGAATACGCCGCAGAGTCTTTTCAAGACGGAAGCCATGGGAGAAATTGAGGCCGACCGGTCCTGACCGCCCGG
>CAXNEN010000045.1:0-8902 GCA_964201505.1 Opitutales bacterium | reverse complement strand
CCTCGCTGCCGCTGCCTCTGCCCAGAGCGCTGCTGCTTTGTCCGGTCTCAACTACAACCGCGTTGGCCTCGGCTATAACACGGACAGCAAGGGCTACTCCCTCTCGGCTTCGGCCCTGATCGGTACCTCGAACTTCCTCGTTGAAGCTGGTACCACCATCGGTGGCGCTACCGGTGCCGCTGCCTCCAACGGCGCTGACTCCGTGTCCCTTGGCTACGTTTTCAAGAACGTTGCCCTCGGCGCTGACGCCACCGTCTCCGTCGGCTCCAACGAGGCCTACGGCCTCAACGTCCGTAAGGACCTTGGCGGCAACATCGAACTCGCTGTCTCGTTTAAGCGCGACGCTGGCGACAACAATGTCTGGGGTGCTGAACTCGCCTACAACGTGAGCAAGCAGATCCAGCTCGCCGTCGGTTACTCCGACAGCAACGCCGCTGGCGCTGCTGGTGATGGCCAGACCTCCCTCGCGGTTCGCTACAACTTCTAATCTTCGGATTAGAGGCTGATCACAAGGGCCCCGGAAACGGGGCCCATTTTGTTTAGTTTTTAAATCAGCCTCGACCCGATTGTGTCGGGCTGATGACAAACATGCACTTTTTTGTTGTTTTACGGTCAATCGTGCTTAAACCCGACCATGCATATGAAGAACATCCTCCCGATCCTCACCCTCACGACCCTCGCTGCCGCTGCCTCCGCCCAGGCTGCTGCTCCGGCCGGTCTCAACTACAACCGCGTCGGTCTCGGCTACAACACCGACACCAAGGGCTACAGCCTCTCCGCTACCGCCGTCCTCGGCAGCTCCAACTTCTGGGTTGGCGCTTCCTCCACCATCGGTGGTGCTGACGGTGCTGCTGCCTCCAATGGCACCGACTCCATCGCCATCGGTTACCTCTTCGCCAACGTCTACGCTGGCATCGACGCCACCGTCTCCGTTGCCTCGAACGAAGCCTACACCCTCGGCCTCCGCAAGGCTCTCGGTAACAACTTCGAAGCTGCTGCCTCCTTCGGTCGCAACTCCGCTGACAATAATGTCTGGGGTGCTGAGCTCGCCTACAACGTGAGCAAGCAGATCCAGCTCGCCGTGGGCGTCTCCGACGGCCAGGGTGCTGCTTCGACCTCCGACCTCACCGTCCGCTACAACTTCTAATCTTCGGATTAGAAGTTGAACGAAGGGCCCCGGCAACGGGGCCCTTTTTGTTTTCTAGGGTTACCGACTCAGCGGGCTCTTGGCGACGGCTTCCTGCAGTCGATCAAAGAACGCGTAGCGTCGGGCGTAGAGCGGCCGCTTGTTCACCTTGATTTCCTCGCGTGTCCGGCGCGGCTCACGCAACGGCAATTCGAACCAGCCCTTTTCGGCGGGTTTGGCGCCGGCTTCAGCCCACATTACGTCGTAATTGAACGAGATCTTATTCCAAGGTGCGGGAATGAGGTGCTTGGCGTTGCTCATCTGAATCGAGTTTCCAGCTCCGAGGAGTCGGGAGACGCCGAGGGCGCGGATAATTTCCTGCAGGGCAAAGACCGCCATGGCCTTGGGGCGGACACCGTGGAAAGCCTTGGCGGCGGCTTTGATGGATTCCTCGTTGGCCCCGCTGCCCCCTTGGAGGGCTCCAATGTAGGCTATCCAGCGACCATCGACCTCCTCGACGGAGAAGACAATCGAGCAGAGTTCACCCTCAGCCTGATCCCAGCGGACACGCACGGTCCATTCGCCTTCGCGCCGGAAGCGGTCATCGCTGTGTATGGAAACAAGGATACGGCCTCTGTCCTCTCCCAGTTCCACCGAGGCGATGGGTTGCTCCGTCCTGGCCTGCAATACCGCCAGCATCGGCCCCGGCTGGTTCAGCGCGAAACGATAGGAGTCGGTGAGCACTTGAACCGTCTTTCGGCCATCCCAACGGGTGGACATGTAACCGAGGAGTGTCCGATGCCAGAGCATCGGGTTGGCGTCGCTGAAGCATCGGTTCTCTGGCTTGAGGAGGAAAACGACCCAAGCTGAGAACGCTCCATGCGTAGCCATCGCAGTAAAGGCGCGACCGACGCACTTGGTCAGGGAAGAGTACCACGCCCTTTGGGAGTGGATCTGCCGGGTGATTTGCCAGGCGCAAACAAATGAGCCAAGCGGAGAGGATGGGGCCTTGGGTGGGACAATCAGCGACATAGGGACGACCCGATAGACGGAGCGTGTAACTCAGTGCTGGGTTGGGCGATACTAGAAAACCGCCGGAGTTACTTTGCCTAGACTCGGCACCAAGCGCCCAACCAGATAAGCTCAGAGTCCCTCGCGGGTGGGACGAACCTTCGCTGGAGTGGCGGCACCTTTGGAGCGGAAGAACTCGCTGAGCACCCCGGAGCGAGCCTCGGCGAGCTTGTTCTTCTTCACGTCTTCTGGCGTCAGGAGCTTCTGGCGTTCAGTCATGATGCGGCGGAGCTGCATGAGGGCGGATTGCTGGAGCTGGCGGACGCGTTCACGCGTAAGTTTAAAGAGATCACCGACTTCTTCGAGCGTGAGCGGGCTTTCGCCGTTGAGTCCGAAGCGGTGAGTCAGAATCTCGGCCTCACGCGGCTCAAGGGCGGCGAGCATCTCCCCGATCTCGGCATTGTCGGATTTACCGCGGAGGGTCTCGAAGGGGGTGCGTTCGGACTCGTCCTTCACCAGGTCACCCAACGTCGCATCGCCTTCCAGGCCGACCGGTTGGTCGAGCGAGGCGGCGCGATTAGCGATGGACTGCATGTGGACGACCTTCGAGAGCGGAATCTCCATCGCCATCGCGATTTCGTCGTTATGCGGCTCGCGGCCGATCTCGACGGTCAGGCGGGCGGTGACGCGGCGCATCTGCGCAATGCGGTCGACCATATGCACCGGTAGGCGAATCGTCTTTCCGTTCGAGGCGAGGGCGCGCTTGATGGCCTGCTTAATCCACCAAGAGGCGTAGGTGCTCAGCTTGCCGCCCTTGTCGGGGTCGAAGCGCTCGACGGCCTTGATCAGCCCGAAGTTGCCCTCGCTGATAAGATCCATGAGCGAAAGCCCGAAATTGTCGTAGTCCTTGGCGATGCGGACGACCAGGCGGAGGTTCGACTGAATCATCTTCTGGCGAGCGGCTTCGTCGCCCTTAAGGACGCGACGCGCCAGTGCGGTCTCTTGTTCCAGCGTCAGCAGCGGCGTCTTGCCGATCTGATCCAGGTAATAGCGGATTGGCGAACGCTCCTCCGTGGATAATTCTTCCCACGGCAGGCCGGGCTCGGTGGGATCGGTGTCCTGGATAGGGGTCGGGGTAGGGGTAGGCCTTGCGGCGGCAGGATTGGGCGCCATGCGTGCGATCGCCTTAGCAGGCAAAGGCAGCTTCTTGGCTTCCTTCGATGGCTTGGCCACAGGTGTCGCCTTCTTCTTGGCGCTCTTCTGGGGCTTCGACTTAGACACGGGCGTGCGTCAGGAACGGAGGCCGGAGGCAAGGCCGAGGGCGCGAAGGACGCTCTTAGACTTGTTGATGGTCTCTTCGTACTCGGAAGTCGGGACGGAATCGGCGACTACGCCGGCGCCAGCCTGGATACTCGCGACGCCATTACGGAGCGAAGCGGTGCGGATGACGATGCACGAGTCGTGCCCGCCATCAAAACCGAAGTAACCCACGGCACCGCCGTAGATACCACGGCGTTCGCCTTCGAGTTCAGAGATGACCTGCATGGCGCGCACCTTAGGCGCACCGGAAAGGGTGCCGGCGGGGAAGGTCGCGCGGAAGAGATCAAACGCATCCTTCTCGGGGGAGAGCTGGCCTTCGACCTGCGAGACGATGTGCATCACGTGCGAATAGCGTTCGACGATCGCGTAGTCGGGCACTTTGACGGAGCCCGGGATGCAGACGCGGCCGAGGTCATTGCGGGCGAGGTCGACGAGCATCAGGTGCTCGGAGCGTTCCTTCGGGTCGGCGAGGAGTTCGACCTCGAGCTGGCGGTCGGCGGCTTCGTCGGCGCCGCGGGGGCGGGTGCCAGCAATCGGGCGGATCTCGCAGAGACGGCCCGTGAGGCGCACGTTCACTTCGGGCGAGGCGCCCACGACATCGAAGCCTCGGCCGGTCTCCATGACGAACATGTAGGGCGAAGGGTTCACGTGCCGGAGTACGCGATAGAGGTCGAGCGGGTCGCCTTTGTAGGGGACGTCGGTGCGGCGCGAGAGCACCACCTGAACGCAATCGCCAGCGCGGATATACTCCTGCGTCTTCAGGATGGCCGCTTCGAAGTCGGCTTGGTTCACGTTGGCCTTACCCGTCGCGAACTCGGCGCCGGCAGGGAGTTCGGCGGCTACGGCAGCGCGCGGGCCAGTGATAACGGCGCGGAGGGACTCGATTTCCGCCTTCGCAGCTGCGTAGGCGGCATCGGCGTCGGCCGGCGACTTTACGCGGGCGTTAACGATGAGTCGGAGGGTCTGGCGGGCGTTGTCGAAGGCGACCACGCGGTCGACCAGCATGAAGTGGAGGAGGGGCGTGCCAGCCGGATCTTTGGCGGGCTTCGGGATGGTGGGCTCGATGCGGTGGACGTACTCGTAGCTCACCATGCCGACCATGCCACCGACGAACGGCGGGAGTCCGGGGACCTTGGCGACGCGGAGGCCGGAGAGTTCCTTCTTCACCATCGTCAACGGATCAGCCGGCGTCGGCATGGTCTCTTTAGAGCCATCGCGGCGGGTGATCTCGGTGCGATCTTCCCAAGCGGTGAGGGTCATCGCCGGGGCGGCCCCGCAGAAGCTATAGCGGCCCAGTTTATCGCCGCCCGTGACGGATTCGAAAAGGAAGGGTGAGCCCAGGGCGCGGAGGCGGGCATAGACCGATACCGGCGTCTCGAGGTCGGCCATCATATCGAGGCATACCGGGATGAGGTCGGACTTCTGGGCCAACTGGCGGAAGGTAGCTTGGTCAGGGACAAGGCTCACGCTGTCATATAGAAGACATCGGCCCCCGGTTGGAAACCATTTAAACCGCCTCCAGTCCTAATGCGGCCCAATGCGTTGGCTTATGCCTTGCCCGGTGCGGTCCAGCGGCCCCACAGCGAAAGCGGGAGGAGGCGTCCGGTGTCTTCCTGCTTCAGGGCCAATTCGCCAATATCAATCTTACCACCTAGGCCGCGGGTGTTCTCCACGAGCAGGTTATGACACAGGATGGAAGACGCATCGATCGTGTAGACCGTCAGTAGGATGAACTGGGCCTGCGGGGAGAGCAGTTCGCGGCAGGCCCGCAGCAACGGGGCGAGGTCGCGTTCGACTTTCCAGAACTCGCCGGTGGGACCGCGGCCGAAGGCGGGCGGGTCGAGCATGATGGCTTCGTATTTGTTACCGCGCTTCACCTCGCGTTTCACGAACGTCATCGCATCCTCGATGATCCAGCGAATCGGCTCCTCGGCCATGCCGGAGAGCTCCTGATTGCGACGGCCCCAGGCCACGGCGGGTTTGGAGGCGTCGACATGCGTTACGTGCCAGCCGGCTTGGGCGGCGCCAAGCGAAGCGGCGCCAGTATAGCCGAAAAGATTGAGCAGGCGGGGGCGGGGTTCGAGCTTCTGGGGGTGCGCCGCGACCCATTTCCAGTGCGGGGACTGTTCGGCGAAGACCCCGAACTGCTTAGAATTGTCCATGAACCGGAGCTGAAAGCGGAGTTTGCCGAGCTGGGTCTCCCATTCCTTGGGGCAATTGCCCTTGAGCTTCCAGTGACCTTCACGGCCGCCTTCTTCGTGCTCGGCGACGGCGCGGGCCCATTCGGCGGCAGGGAGGGATTTGCTCCACCAGGCCTTGGGCTCACTGCGGATCATGCGGACGCCGCCGATCTCCTCGAGTTTGAACCCGTCGCCGGAATCGAGGAGGCGATGCCCCTCCCAGTCGCTGACTAATACGCTGATTTCCACGCGGGCATCGTGGGGAGCCCTCGGCCGGGAGGGAAGCCCGCTTTTGCTCGCCAAAACTTTTTCCGCCCTTCCTCTTGGCGTTGATGACGAGAGAGCTGGCCAGTGCGCGCTGGGAGACAAAGGTCTCCGGCCTCGTCATGCTCACCGCAGACTGGACGGGTCCAGGCCTGCCTCCGCTGTCCTTGAATCCGCCCGCCCGCCTATCCTTGCTCGAGCCGGCCGACGTGCGTGCCTGGGCGCTGCGCTCCGGTCATTGGCTGGAAGCAGGCCGCGTGCATTTCTTTTTCTGGAAGGCCCTATGCCCTGAAGTGGCCGACGGCACGGTCAGCGTGGGCGGCCCGTTCAACGATTGGGGCAAGGCCATCGACATGGAGCGCTGGGTCCTGAGCCCGGTCTGCGTCGACGGTGCCGAAGGCTTTGAGCTGAGCGTCGCCGTCGAGGCCGTCTTCGGCTCGGCCAAAGAGATCGAATTCAAGTTCCTCCGCGACGGCGGTCGCTGGGTGGAACCGCCGCACGACGCCGATAACATCCGTCGCTCCGCCGACAATCATCGTAACCTGATCGTCTCCCGTCGCCGGACCGATAAGCATGTCTTCCGTTTCCATGCCGCGGACACCGATCCGGCCGCCGCACCGGTGCGGATGATCTTCGAGACTCCAGACCTGCTCGAGCTCGGCGACATTCTCGCCTCCGATCCGCTCGATGTGCTCGAGCCGCCTGGTAATTTCGGCGCGCTCGTCGGCGGCCGCATAACGCAGTTCCGCGTCTTCGCTCCGCGCGCCCGCGCCGTCGAGGTCAGTTGGCGTAACCCAGCCGGCGGCGCGAGCCATCTCCTTGCACTCAAACCCGAAGGGCAGGGCGCTTGGTCGGCCACGCATCCGGAAAATCTGGCCGGCTCATATTATTGGATCGCCGTCACCTCGAACGAGGCTGGCACTCAGGAGCGTTTCGGCGAGACGCAGCTCGTTGACCCTTGGGCGCGGGCGGTCGTCGGCCCGCAGCAGGCTGCCGGCATCGTCATCGGGCCGGAATCATTAGCTCCTTTCGCCGACGGCTTCGTGCCGCCGGCCGTTGAAGATCTCGTCATCCTTGAAGGGCACCTGCGCGATCTCCTCGGACTCGCCGAGGGCGCACCTTCCGCCGGCGGTTACCGCGACCTCGCCCGTTATGTCCGCTCGCAGGGTAATTACCTGCGCGCGCTGGGCGTGAACGCCCTCGAACTACTGCCCTGTGCTGAATTCGAGCATGCGGATAAGGAAGAATATCATTGGGGCTACATGCCCGTCAGCGCGTTCGGCGTGGCCAACCAATATGCTTCCGCACCGGGCGTGGTCGCCATTGAAGAGTTCCGCGAGCTCGTGCGCGCCTGCCATGAGGCCGGGCTCACCGTCATCATGGACGTGGTGCTAAACCATTTCGGTTCGCCTAACGGGCTCGGCGCCATCGATGCGCCTTATTATTACCGCGTCGACCCGCAGGGCGAACTGACGAACTGGAGCGGTTGCGGAAATGACGTGCGCGCTGAGGCGCCGATGTTGAAGCGGCTCGTGCTCGCGTCGCTGCGGCATTGGACCGAGACGCTCGGTGTTGACGGCGTGCGCCTCGACCTTGCGGAACTACTCGGCACGCCGCTGCTGCGCGAAATCGAAGCCGACTTCCGGGTGCGCGCTCCGCATAAGATTCTCATCGCCGAGCCGTGGAGCTTCCGCGGGCATGCGGCCCGCGATCTCGACGACAGCACGTGGACTAGTTGGGATGATGCGTTCCGCGAATTCCTGCCGGGCTACGTCCGCGGGCATGCCAAGGCCGCGGACCTGCTCCATCACGTCGCCGCCTGCGCGATTCGTCCTTCGGCCCGCCTGCGTTACGCGCAGTCACACGATGATATGGCATGGCTGGATCGCATCACCGAGCGGGCGGGCTCCGACGCGCTCGACCCTGCGCCGAACGACGTCCTGCGCACGCGCATGATGCATGTCATCCTCCTTTGCGCCGCCGGCGTGCCCATGCTTTGTGCTGGCCAGGATTTCTTAATGACCAAGCGCGGCGTCGGGAATACGTGGCGTCGCGGCGACCTGAATCGACTGGACCCCGTTCGCTTGGAGCGTTTCCGGGCTGAGCACGAATTCGTGGCCCGGCTCGTCTGTTTCCGCCTTTCGGCTGCGGGCGCGGCCTTGCGCCCACGCCAAGCGGTGACGGCTGGCTGGATGCAAGTCACGCATCAGGAGGGCGGTGAGGCCTTCGTCGCGGTCCTCAACGCCGACGGGGCCCTTGGGGCGGCCCGCGTGCTCCTGGCCTGTAATCCGCATGACCACGAGATCAGCCTCGATCTCCCGCGTACCGGTAACTGGACGCCCGTGGTCGTCTCGCCGTTCCCCTCCAGCCTGAATGCGGCAGGGCCCGTTCCGCGGATCGAAGCGGGCAGGGTTGTTTTGCCGCCTTTGGCCTCCTCCGTCTGGTCTGCCGGAGCCTGATTCGCATTCTCGCTTGCCAATGCGGGTCGGCAGGGCCTTTTTCATCCCTTTCCCGCTCAAGCGAGAACCTAATCTTCTATACACCACACCATGGCCACCAAAGTAGCTATCAACGGGTTCGGCCGCATCGGCCGTCTCGTCTTCCGCGCCCTCGTTGAACAGGGCCACCTCGGCACGACCTTCGACGTCGTCGCCGTTGGCGATATCGTCCCTGCGGACAACCTCGCCTACCTCCTGAAGTACGACTCCACGCAGGGTCGTTTCAATGGTACCGTCTCCTCCAAGAAGTCCTCCCCGGACAAGTTGGAAGACGACGTTCTCGTCGTGAACGGTAAGGAAATCCTCGTGGTTTCCGCCCGCACCCCGGCCGAACTGCCTTGGAAGGCCCTCGGTGTCCAGGTCGTCATCGAGTCCACCGGTCTCTTCACCGAAGCCGCCAAGGCCAAGGGTCATATCGAAGCCGGCGCCAAGAAGGTCATCATCTCCGCTCCGGCCAAGGATGAAGACATCACCGTCGTCATCGGCGTCAACGACGACAAGTA